>JALSJF010000036.1 GCA_026989505.1 Cyclobacteriaceae bacterium | reverse complement strand
TGGTGTGGTAACCGCCCCGGTACCCATAACCAGGCCGCCAAAAGCTGTTTTGTTCACCCGCCCGTTAAGCTTGCCCCCCAGGATAACCGGTACCTGGGTGCCCTGGTAAAGGCCTATCCTGCGGCTATAAAAAGGGATAACACTGCGGCTGATACCGAGGCCGAATTCAAAGATATCGGCCCCCTCAAGAAAGAAGGAGCGCTTTTCCGGAAAAAACAATGAAAACCGGGTAAGGTTGGTTTGCCGGCTGTCCACTTCGGTTTCGGCAAAATCGGTATTGGCGGTTAAGGAGGCTGTCACATTGGGGCCAAGACGTTGGTTGATATCCATACTGGGCTGAAATTCAAACGTATTGCCCACGCCATTGTCAGAGGCCGGGCCGGTGCTGGTATACTTGTCCACCAGGGATGGCCGGATGTTGGTACCCCAGCCATAGGTAAATTGGGGCAAACCCGTAATTAAGCCGGCCTTGCTGGTTTGGGTAAACCATTGGTCGCGCTTTACATTTGCCCAGCGGATGGTTTCCTGGTAGCGCTGTATCCTGCGTTCAAAATTAAAGCCCCACCCGGTAAGGCCTTTTTTGTAATTGATGCTCTGGATGGGAATTTTTATCTCAGCTACCCAGCCGGTTGCGGTAACCCTGGTTTTGGCTTCCCAAACCCCATCCCAGTTTTTATTTTCCGACTCCCCGCGGTTGCTCACCAGGGCATCATAGCGGGCAGCACTGGGGTTAACGGCAAACACATAGCCCGACTGGCCGTCACGCGAAGGGTCAAGCACGATGCGGATATGATCCTCATAACGCAGGCTTGCATCACGTAGCTTAGAGAAACTAACAATCTTAGCCGGTTCCGAATCATAGCAAATAATACCAAAATAAATATTCTTCGGCTCGGCTATGATCCTCACTTCCGTCTTGTTAGAGGGTGCGCCCCCTTCAACCGGCACGGTGGTGGTGAAGTTGGTTAGTACCGGGGCGTTCTGCCAATCGGCCTCATTTAAGTCTCCGTCCAGTCTTATATTGCCCGTAACTTTACCAACAGGATGGGCAGGGGGAGTAAAGTTTTGCGCCAGGATAAAAAGTGGGCTTAAAAACGACCATAAAAATAAAGTTAGTCGCATTGCGCAGGCATAATTTTATGTACACAATAGTACGCTACGGTAAACTAAAAAAGAATGACTTTTACACGAACTAAAGGATATAAAACAGGAGAAAAACCAACACCAAAATAAGGGCTATAATTTGGTATAAACGGTTTTGCCGTGGGTACTCATAGCCGCAAACCGGGCAGATACGGGCTTTGTTGTCAATCATCATGGCACAAGACGGACATTCTTTTTTCTGCATACCGCCAAATTAACCATAATGCTATGAAAAGTTGACGGAATTGACTCTTAACCTGAAAAGTTTTATCTTGTAACTAAATTTAACTAACCCCAGCATTATGATTTCTTTATCTGCCCTGTTACTGCCCATTGTTGTGGCCGCGGTATTTGTTTTTATTGTGAGTTCGGTTATTCATATGGTTTTTACTTACCATGACAAGGACTTTAAAAAATTAGCCCGGGAAGACGAAATAATGGCTGCCTTGCGCCAGTTCAATATTCCCGAGGGTGAATATGTGTTGCCGCATGCGGCCAACCATAAGGAACGTCAATCCCCGGAATTCAAAGAAAAACTGGCCAGGGGGCCCGTTGGTTTCCTTAATGTGTTTCCCAACGGTGAGATGTCGATGGGCGGCAGCCTGGCCATGTGGTTTGGCTATACTTTGCTGGTAAGCCTGTTTACCGGCTATATTGCCGGGGCGGCCCTGGGCACCGGGGCCCACTATCTGCAGGTGTTCAGGTTTGTGGGTACTGCGGCTTTTATGGGCTACTCTTTTGCCCTGCTGCAGCATACCATCTGGTACAGGCGCTCGTGGACGGCTACGTTTAAGTCGATGTTTGACGGCTTGCTTTATGCCCTGATTACGGCCGGTACCTTTGGCTGGCTCTGGCCACAAGGGTAGTGGTTGCTGTTGTTCACAGTTGTATGCAAGTGTAAACTGACACGAGATAATGATTAACCCGGATTATTCATGAAAATTATGAATAATGTTGTAAATTAACCGCCAAACGATTGTTTGTCAGTTAATTACATCAGGTCCTTAGACTCCGAATCAGCGGAGTCTAAGGACCTGATGCATGCAAAATATTGTATCCCAAATTTGGGTCATGCTTGCTCTTTGGCTCATGCTGTATTTTGCGTATAACATGTTGTTTTACACACTATTTTGCCGTTCATCAAAATTTAAATGAATTTTTCGGGTTACGCTTGTTTGCTGCTGTGGAGATATTCGTTTTGCAACGCTATTCCACTATTCCATGGAATAGTGGAATAGCCTGTTTATCAATAGTATAGGTAAATTATTGCCCTGTTTTGTACCCATAACGCTGCGGTAAATAGGCGGATACGTTTGCTTACCCCCAGGCCGCATCCTGGCAGCCATCAACCATCTAACCTGAATTTTTACCAGTAGTATAATACCCGCAAATGCTTCCCGGCCATAGGCATATTTTCACCATCTGATCAAAATATAGCGCCATTAATGACACGTTTACTTGCTCTTGCCTTACTGCTGAGCCTGACTTTTGCCGCAGAAGCCCAGAAAAAGAAGAAAAAAAAACAAGGGGAACCGGCCCCGGTAGAAAAGAAGGCCGAAAAACCGAAAAGTAAAAACGGTATTAAACCTTATGACAAGGTAATTACCCAAGATGCCAAATCGGACACGGGCCTGTTTACCGTGCATAAAATTGAGAATAAATACTACTATGAGATTCCCGATTCCCTGCTGGGCCGGGAAATGCTGATGGTTACCCGCATTGCCAAAACGGCTTCGGGTATTGGTTTCGGGGGAGGCAAAACCAATACCCAGGTATTGCGCTGGCAACGGCAGGATAAGCAAATCCTGCTGCGGGTGGTTTCCCATGACATTGTGGCGGCCGACTCCCTGCCCATCCATGAAGCAGTAGTAAATTCAAATTTCGAGCCGGTGTTGTATGCCTTTCCCATCAAGGCCTTCAATAAAGACACGACCGGGGTGGTAATTGAGGTTACCAACCTGTTTATGAAAGATGTAAAGCCGCTGGGCTTTCCGGCCAGCCGCAGAAAACAGTATAAAATTTCGCGTCTGGACGGTGAGCGTTCCTATATTGAGTCTGTCCGCAGCTACCCGTTGAATATCGAAGCCCGGCATGTAAAAACCTATACAGCCGGAGACCCGCCCGCAAACAAGAGTACGGGTTTAATCTCCCTGGAAATGAGCAATTCGATGATCCTGCTGCCCAAAGTACCGATGAAACGCAGGTATTTCGATCAGCGGGTAGGTTGGTTTGCCCGTGGTCAGGTAGATTACGGCCTGGAGGCCCATGAAAGCCGCACGGTACGGTATCTCGACCGCTGGCGCCTGGAAGTAAAGGAGGAGGACATGGAAAAATTTAACCGGGGCGAACTGGTGGAGCCTAAAAAGCCCATTGTGTATTATATCGACCGGGCTACCCCGGAAAAATGGCGCCCGTATATCAAAGCCGGCATTGAAGACTGGCAGGTGGCCTTTGAGGCAGCCGGCTTTAAAAATGCCATTATTGCCAAAGACCCGCCCACACCGGCAGAAGACCCTGACTGGAGCCCGGAGGATGTGCGCTATTCGGTGGTACGTTACCTCGCTTCGCCTATACCCAATGCCAATGGCCCGCACGTCAGCGATCCGCGTTCGGGGGAGATACTGGAATCGGACATTAACTGGTACCATAATGTGATGACCTTATTGCGTAACTGGTTTTTTATCCAAACAGCGGCCATTAACCCCAACGCCCGCACCGTGGCGTTTAAAGATGAAGTAATGGGCCGCTTAATCCGTTTTGTGTCCTCGCATGAAGTAGGGCATACGCTGGGCCTGCCCCACAATATGGGGGCCAGTTCGGCTTATCCGGTAGATTCGTTGCGCTCGGCCACCTTTACCGCTGCCTATGGCACGGCCCCTTCAATTATGGATTATGCCCGCTTTAACTATGTGGCCCAACCGGGGGATGAAGGGGTAGCCCTGATGCCCAAAATAGGTATTTACGATAAATATGCCATTCGTTGGGGCTACCGGCCGATACCGGCCGCAGCAACAGCCGAAGAAGAAAAACCGGTTTTAGATCAGTGGATACTGGCGCATGCCGGTGATCCGCTTTATCGTTTTGGCAGCCAGCAATTCGGGGTTATCGACCCAAGCTCCCAGACGGAAGACCTGGGCGATGATGCCATTAAAGCCAGTAAATACGGCATTGCCAACCTGCAACGTATTGTGCCTAACTTACTTGCCTGGACCGCTGAGCAGGGTAAAGATTACCGGGATTTGAAGACCATGTACGGGCAGGTGTTAGCGCAATATAACCGCTATATGGGGCACGTAACCGCCAATATTGGCGGGGTTTATGAAATATACAAAACCTATGACCAGGAGGGAAGCGTTTATACCCATGTGCCAGAGGCGCACCAGAAGGCCTGTATGGCATTTTTGCAACAAGAGTTGTTTGCCACCCCGGCCTGGTTGATAGACGAAGAAATTTTTGCCAGGATTGAATTTGCCGGCTCGGTGGAACGCCTGCGCAATTATCAGGCCCGCACCTTAAACAACCTGCTTGATTTTGGCCGGATGGGCCGGATGATTGAAAATGAAACCCTGAATGGCAGTAAGGCCTATTCTTTAGTGGAAATGATGACGGACCTGCGCCGGGGCCTGTGGTCGGAATTGCCCCGCGGGCACAAGATTGATACCTACCGCAGAAACCTGCAGCGGGCTTACCTGAGCCGGATGGAATATTTAATGACCGAAGAACAATCACCGGTACCGTCACGTTGGCGCAGGTTTGTTAAGCGTACGCATATCAACGTAGAACAATCAGATATCCGGCCGGTGGTGCGGGCGCAACTAAGGGTTTTGCGCAGTGAGGTTAAAGCGGCCTTGCCCAAAACGGCCGACCGCATGTCGAAATATCATTTGCAGGACGTTATTGTCCGGATTGATGAAATACTGGCGCCTAAAGATTTATAAGATAGACAATTTGGTTTGATTTTTTCAGGGGCGGAACCATTGGTTTGTGCCCCTTTTAGTTTTTCTTGCTGGATACTCCCGCTGGCGCAAGGGGCATAATGCCTACTCTTCCACCGGAAAGAGTTTCTTAAGCCCCAGCCAGAATTTTACCTTTAAATCCTTACTTTTCCTGATTTCGGCAATAGTTTGGCAGGTTAGTTGCCGGGCCGTGTTGATTGGGTTTACCTCGTAGAGTTGATCAGCAGGAGGGTTTTGCCGGAATACAATCTTCTTATTGAAAGCAACTCCGGCTTTTTGCTCATCACCGGCACTGATAATGGCCACATCCGCCAGGGTAATATTGAGGGTATTGAGCCCTTTGAAGAGGAACTCTTCATCTTCCGGACTAATGGGTGCGTGGGAATTATCCTCATTAACAATCAAAATACCTTTTTTGTTTTCCCCTTTGCATGAGGGCAGGGCAGCGGGGGCTTCATTTTCGTCCTGAGCCATATCCTCTCTTGTTAAATGGTCGTTAAGCACAAATATGGGCTCATCAAACAACAGCGGCAGGTATTCCGGGTTTAGTTTATCCATTGGTCAGGTCAAACAATGATTTTAACTCCGTGGCCTCGTTAGGGTCCATGCGTTTGGCCAGGATAAGCCGCAATTGCCGCCTGCGCAGGGCCCCGGCATAAAGTTCTTTTTCCTCTTCGGTTTCGGGGATAGCTTCCGGCACATCAATGGGTCGCCCGCCCTGGTCAACGGCCACAAAGGTAAAAAAAGCACTGTGGGTAACTTCGCTTTTGCCCCCGGGGATGTTTTCTGACCGGACACTGATATGCACTTCCATCGAGGAATTGAAGGCCCGGGTTATCGAGGCCTCCAGGGTAACCACATCACCTAATTGTATGGGCCGGCCAAAAGAGATGTTGTCCACGGAGGCGGTTACCACAATGCGGTTGGAGTGCTTTTGGGCGGCAATGGCCGAGGCAATATCCATCCAGTGCATCAGGCGCCCGCCCATAAGGTTATTCAGGGTATTGGTGTCGTTGGGCAATACCAGTTCGGTCATGGTAACCCGCGATTCTTTTACATATTTTTTCTTTGCCATAATTATTTTCGCCAACCTTCTTTGCCCAGCAAAGGTACAAAAGCAAAATGATCAAACGCTTCGGTTTTAAACTCAGTTTCATCCAGCCGGGTGATTTTTACCATCCGCTGCCGTTCCGTGTTGCCAATCGGGATCACCAGCATCCCGCCAATGGTTAATTGTTCCTTTAATGTTTGCGGTACTACCGGGGCCCCGGCTGTGACCACAATGCCATCGTAGGGGGCGTGCAAGGGCCACCCCAGGGAGCCATCGCCATACTTAAAAACCGGCCGGTAGCCTATCTCAGGCAGGAATTTCCTGGTTTGTTCATAAAGCACCTTATTGTACTCAATGGTAAACACTTTGGCGCCCAGTTCCAGCAAGATGCACGCCTGATAGCCCGAACCAGTGCCGATTTCCAGGATTTTGCTCCCGGGTTTAACCTTGAGCAGCATGGTTTGGAAAGCCACGGTATAGGGCTGCGAGATGGTTTGCCCCTGGCCGATAGGAAAGGCCTTGTCCTGATAGGCGTGCTCCAGGAAGGCATTATCGAAGAAAAAATGCCGGGGTACCTTCATCAGGGCAGCCAGCACGGCTTCATCGTTGATGCCCTTGTCTTTTACGGTTTGCACCAACCTCTTTCTCAACCCACGATGGCGGTAACTGTCTTCCATTAGCTGGCGAAGATAGATGCTGACGATAAATTTACAAATTGATTTGCAGAATACCGGGTTAACTTTCTCCGGGGAGGAAGGGTTTGGTTGTGGCTGTTTCTGTTGACGAGCGGGCATGAGCCCCAACAACATACCTGGGCTCTATCGTCCCGTATCACTCCTGAATATTACGGATATACCGGTAGTAAAAGTTGATGGTATTGCGGTAATCTTCCAGGGGCAGGTGCTCATTGACCGAATGGGGCCCGTCACCGCCCACCTTGAATTTCATCGGAGAGAAACGGTAGAAATTGTCGGCTACTGCCTGGTAGTGCTTGGTATCGGTGCCTCCCGGGGTAAGGCCGGGGCTGACTATGGCCTCAGGCATTACCTCAACAAGGGTTCTGGCAATCGTGGCAAAGGCTGCATTGTCCGAAGGGGAGATACCGGAAGGGCTGTTGGCTACCACAACCTCTACCTTTACCCTGTCGTTATCTATGGCTTTTTTTACCTGCGCCACAACTTCCTCCGGGGTTTCCCCGGGCAATATCCTGAAATTTACTTTGGCAACGGCCTTGGTGGGCAACACATTGTCTTTCACCCCGCTGTTAAAGATGGTCGGGGCAATGGTGGTATGGTTGTTCATCCCTTGTAAGATCAGCGGGCCAAAAAGCCACTTATTGGCAAAAACCATCTTCATGCCAAAAGGCATTTCCGGGCCGAGGTAGGCAATCATTTCTTCTGCGGTTTGGATCATCTTGTAAGCAAACGGCTGGTTTTCCAGGTCGTGGATGGCCGTGGCCAGGGTGCCGATGGCATTTTCGCGGGTGGGCATGGAAGAATGGCCACCATTGGTGGTTACGGTTAATTGCAGGGTTAAAAAGCCCTTTTCGGCTGTGGCGATCATAGCGATGGGCCGGTCAATGCCCGGAATCATATCTACGATCACAAATCCGCCTTCATCCAGCACAAAGTCGGCATGTACCCCACGTTCTTCCAGGGTTTTGGCCAGGGCAGCCGCCCCCTCGGTGCCGCCTGTTTCTTCATCATGGCCGAAGGCCAGATAGAGGGTACGTCTGGGCCGGAAGCCCTCCCGTAGCAATTGCTCCGTAGCTTCCATTAAGCCAATGAGGTTGCCTTTGTCGTCCATAGCGCCACGCCCCCAAATAGCTTCCTCTACAACCTCACCGCCAAATGGCGCTGCCCGCCACTGGTTCCGGGTAGGCTCATCAATCGGCACTACATCCATATGGGCCATCAGAATTACCGGTTTGGTTGTTTTGTCAGTTCCTTCCCAGGTGTAAAGCAATGAATAGCCGTTTATTACCTCCGGGTGCAACAGCGAATCGGCCAGGGGATAGGCCGTAGCCAGAAAGCGGTGAAATTCTTTAAAGGGCGTCCCGTTAAACTCGGCCTTATTTTCAGGCGAGAGGGTAGGATAGGTAACCGCCTGTTGCAGGTGGGCAATAGCCGCAGGGCTAAGCTCCGTCAGAGGTGCCGCTGGCCAGGCAGGTTGTTTAGACGTAAAGGTCAGGGTGTTGATCAGCAAGAGGGCAATGCCAAAAAACAGCAGGATGCCCAGCGTGAGCAAAAGCTTTTTCATTTGTTTTTTGTTTTATTTACGGTAGTCTAATGGCGGCTCCCGGTCGCCCAGCATAGCCTCGTAATGGAAATCTGCCCCGCGTTTTGTCAGCAGTTCTTTTTTGGCTGCAGCCAGTACCTTGGGGCTGTTGTACAAATCTATGGCCGTCAGGGCAATGGTTTTGGCGGCTACCATCATGCCTTTGGTGCCGATGGAGGTGCCACCGGCTGCTACGGCTTGCCAACTATGGGCGCTGGTGCCGGGCACCCAGGTAGCTGCGGCCATGCCGGCCGTGGGCACCAGCCAACTGATGTCGCCCACATCGGTTGAGCCACGGGGACGGTTATGGGTGCTATAGGGCAGTATTTTGGCTGCATCGGCCGGTGTTTGCTTGCCGTTGTAGGAGGCGATTATTCCTTCGGCAAACACTTTTTCTTCTTCATCATAGGCTACCCCGCCAACTTCAGTAAGGTTTTTATACATGAGTTCGGATAAACGGGTATTGGGCAAAAGGTTATACACGCCATGGATTACTTCATACTCCATACGGGTTTCGGTGCCCAAAGCCGCCCCTTCGGCAATTTTCACCAACCGGTCAAAGATGGTCTGCACCTCACTCATTTGCGGGTGCCGCACATAATAAAAGACTTCGGCAAACTCCGGCACAATATTGGGGGCGGTGCCGCCTTTGGTAATCACATAGTGGAGGCGGGTTTTATCGGGCACATGTTCGCGCAGCATATTGGCCATCATATCCATGGCCTCCACGGCATCGAGGGCCGAGCGTCCCCGTTCGGGGGCAATGGCGGCATGGCTGGCATTACCGTAGAACCTGAACTTGGCTGACTTATTGGCCAGCGAAGAGGAGGGCGAGGCCGCATTCACCGAGGCCGGGTGCCAATGGAGCACCGCATCAACATCATTGAACAAACCGGCCCTGACCATATACACTTTACCGGCCCCGCCTTCTTCGGCCGGGGTGCCGTAAACCCGGATAGTACCCGGGAGCTTGGCTTTCGCCAGCCATTCTTTTACCTCAATAGCAGCCGCTACCGAGGCGGTGCCAAATAAATGATGGCCACAAGCATGGCCGGGGGCCTCGTTGACCACCGGCTGCCGATGGGTAACCGCTGCCTGCGACAACCCGGGCAAGGCATCAAATTCGGCCAGCACCCCGATTACCGGCTGGCCACTGCCGTAGGTGGCCACAAAAGCCGTAGGGATACCGGCTACCCCTGCCTCTACAGTAAAACCGGCCTCTTTGAGTAATGTTTGCAACAGGTTGCTGCTCTTGTTTTCCTGGTAGCCCACCTCGGCCCATTGCCAGATTTGGTGCGCTACCTCCCCGTAGGCCGGCATTTTTTGATCGAGGTTTGCCATGACTTGCTGGCGGTATTTTTGTGCCTGTACCGGCAAGGTGGTCACCAGGCCCAGGAGCAGGGCCGTAATGTGCAGGGGTATCTTGTTGGAAGAGTTCATCAGTATAGTGTGTTTATAAATCCATAAAAAATGCGGCATACGACACGCCAAAGCCAATGTTAGCTAAATAATGGCATAATGCCTAACTATTTAGGGCAGGCGGCCCGGGGGTGTTATGATTATGTTAACCGGCAGGTGAAATATAACAGATTGATAACGGCAAAAATTCCTCTTTTTCTATGCTGAAATCTAACTTTAACCATGAACAAACCCTAAGGCCATGTACCTGTTTTTTGTGGTAGCCCTGTTTGCCCTGGCCATCACCGATTTGGTGGTAGGGGTTAGCAATGATGCGGTAAATTTTCTTAATTCGGCCGTAGGCTCCCGGGCGGGTTCGCGCAGGCTCATTCTAATGGTGGCGGCCTTGGGTATCCTGGCCGGGGCGTTATTTTCAACCGGCATGATGGAGGTAGCACGCAAGGGTATTTTCAATCCGCAGATGTTCACCTTTGCCGAGGTCATGGTAATCTTTCTGGCGGTGATGCTCACCGATATCCTGCTGCTGGATTTGTTTAACACCTTTGGTATGCCTACCTCTACTACGGTTTCTATTGTCTTCGAACTCCTGGGCGCGGCCGTAATTCTGGCCCTGATAAAAGTAGTGGCGGCCGGAGGCAGTTTTGGTGCGGTAGTGGACTATATCAATTCGTCCAGGGCCATCCTTATTGTCTCGGGGATTTTCCTCTCCATAATCGTAGCTTTTTCAGTAGGCGCTATTGGCCAGTATATCAGCCGGATGGTCTTTAGCTTCCACTACGAAAAGCGTCTTAAACGCTTCGGAGGTTTGTGGGGTGGCACTGCGCTGACTATCCTGGGCTATTTCCTGCTGATCAAAGGGTTGAAAGGGGCCGCGTTTGTTACTGCCGGGTTCCTGGCCTGGGTAAATAACCATACGTTTCCCTTGCTGGTTATCAGTTTTATTATCTGGACAATAATATTCCAGTTGCTCGTAACCTTTACCCGGGTTAATATTCTTAAAACAATAGTTTTGATTGGCACTTTTACTTTGGCCATGGCCTTTGCCAGCAACGACCTGGTTAATTTCATCGGGGTACCGATAGCGGGGTTTGCATCGTTTAGGGCCTGGAATGACGCGGGCCACAATGTTGATATGCTGATGACCAGCCTCAGTGGACCGGTAAAGACGCCTGTTGTGCTACTCTCTTTGGCCGGTTTGATCATGGTAATCACCCTCTGGCGGTCGAAGAAAGCCCGCACGGTAACCGCTACTGAAGTTAACCTCAGCCGCCAGGGAAGTGGCCGGGAGCGGTTTAAGCCCAATGGCTTTTCTACGTTGATTGTACAGTTGTTCTCTACCTTGCACCAGCGTTTTTTCCGGCTGGTGCCGGTAAAGCTGAAGCTGGCCATAGCCAGAAACTACCGGCCACGGAAAGCCAACCCGGAGGCCGGTGGTGCCGCCTTTGACCTGGTACGCGCTTCGGTAAACCTGACCATTGCCAGTGTGCTGATTGCCATCGCCACTTTGAATAAATTGCCTTTGTCAACCACCTATGTGTCGTTTATGGTTGCTATGGGTACCTCACTGGCCGACAGAGCCTGGGGTGGTTCGGCCGAATACCGTGTTGCCGGGGTAGTGCAAGTGGTTACCGGCTGGCTGTTAACCGGGGCGATTGCCTTTGCCGTGGCAGCTTTATTTGCCGGTATCATTTTCTACACCGGTATGACGGGGGTATTGTTCTTGTTGATATTGCTGGTGGTGGTTATTTATGTTTCTAACCGTAAACATGCACAGGTTATTATCGTGCAGGCGCAAAAAAAGCAACCGGATGTTGGTGAACTTTCGGAGGTATAGTTACCGGTTAGCCGGGGCTAACAAGCTATCGTAGGTTTGCCGGTTGGTTAAAACGGCTATGGCGCGGTCGATATAGGGGTCATCGCCAAGGCCGGCTTCAATCAGGCCGGGTTCCAGGTAATAGCGTGAGGCTATATTGGCTTCCAGTACCCGTTTTATTTCCTCCTGATTGGCCGCCAACTCCGCTACCAGCGAAATGTTGAGTTTGTCTTGCAAGGCTTTAATATGGGGCTGTAGTTGTTGTGCCTGTTTACTGTTGTTGATTTTATCGGTTAACTTTTCCAGGTCCTTGGCCAGCGGGTTGTTAAAGGTGAAATTTTCGGCACTTACCCATTGAACAAAGTCCTGGTATTCCGTAGCCGTCAGGGCAAATTCGGCCGGTGAACTAATTTGTGCATGTTGCAAAGCATATTGACTGGCATAGCGGAAAATATAGCCCTTGGCCACCAGTTGCCGGGCCACTTCGCTGGCCAGTTCCTGCACTACAGGCACCTCCGGGTCTATGCCCCCGCCATCATACACGGTGCGGCCGTTTTGGGTGGTGAATGCCACTTTTAATGAGTCGGGTATTTTGCCCACACTGCCATCGGGGTTGCGGTGTGAATAGTCCACTGCCTGGATACAACGGCCGCTGGGGATATAGTACTTGGCGATGGTCAATTTCACTTTGCTATGATAGGGCAGGTCGCGGGTGTTTTGCACCAGGCCCTTGCCAAAGGTTTTCTGCCCGATGAGCACGGCCCGGTCGTAATCCTGCAGGGTGCCGGCCACAATCTCGGAGGCCGAGGCGCTCGTGTTGTTCACCAGCACGACCAGGGGTATATCGGGGGCCAGCGGGTTAAATTCGGTAACATACTTGCGGTTATTAGCTTCTACTTTACCCTTGATGTGTACCACCTCAAGGCCGGAAGGGATGAAAAGGTTGGCAATATGCACCGCCTCCTGCAACAGGCCGCCTAAATTACCCCTTAAATCCAGGACGATGCCTCCGGCACCTTCCCTGAGTAACTCCTGCAGGGCTTTTTTTACATTTTTATAGCCATTAGGGGTAAATTCGGTAAATTTTATATAGCCGATATTTTCCTCCAGCATTCCTGCGTAAGGCACATTGGGGATGGATATCTTTTCCCGCTCGAATTTCAGTTCAATCATTTCCTCATTGCCCGGCCTTTTTACTGTCAGGGTTACTTTGGTTTTCGCTTGTCCTTTTACCAGGGTGTTGAGCCTTTCCTGGCTTAGCCCGGCTATGGGGGTGCCGTCAACCTTAATGATTTCATCGCCTATCCGCAGGCCTTGCTTATAGGCCGAAAAGCCTTCGTAAACCATACTTACGTAGGTACGGCCGTCAATTAAAACCGTAGAGGCCCCAATACCGGCATATTGCCCGGTATTTTGCGTGCGGAAATCCTCAATTTTATCTTCGGAAATATAGACGGTGTACGGGTCTAAATCGCCTAGCATTTTTTCGATCCCCTTATTCATCAACTGCGCTGGGTTGACCTCATCCACATAATACTCGTTTACCGCTTTATAAGCGTTGGCAAACAGTTCAAGGTTTTTAACGATCTCGAAATAACGGCTGCCCGGGCCGGTAAACGACAGCGACAATACCACCACCATCAATAGGCTAAACCCCAGTAGTACCCTTTTTACCCACTTCTTCATTATTCAGGTTTTTGTCTGTAAACAACAAATTTAGCATCAATTATAGGGATACTTGCTGTTAATCTTTGAATTATTGGCCTAATTGTTGAACTTGGCAGCCGAAAAAATAAAGTTTATCGTGAAGAAAAGCTATCTCATCGTCTGGTTTCTGTTGCTGTCAGTTTCTTTCTCTTCCTGCCAGCCCGAGGCCCCGGTAACCCGTACCGGGCCCTATCCCAAAAATATCATCCTGCTCATAGGTGACGGTATGGGCTTTGCCCAGGTTCAGGCGGCTATGACTGTGAATGGCAATACCTTGAATATGCAGCGCTGTGAACAGACGGGCCTGTCGAAAACCAGCAGCGCCAGCAATTATATTACTGATTCTGCGGCCGGGGCTACCGCCATGGCCTGTGGGGTAAAGACCTACAATGGCGCCATTGGCGTTGATGCAGACGGCAAGCAGGTGAAGTCGATTTTACAGTATGCCGAAGAAGCCGGGCTGGCTACGGGCCTCGTGGCTACCAGTACCATTACCCACGCTACCCCGGCCGGTTTTATTGCCCACGAAAGCAGCCGGCAAAACTACGAAGCCATTGCTGCGGATTTCCTGGATACCGACATAGAGGTGTTTATCGGGGGTGGCCTGAACCATTTTAAAAACCGCCAGGATGGTATTGATTTAACGGCCCGGTTACAAGCTAACGGCTACCAACTGGCCCTCAACGAAGAGGAACTGGCTGCTATTACCGGGGGTAAAATTGCCGGGCTGTTAAATGCCGATGCCATGCCGCCCGTCACCCAAAACCGGGGCGATTTCCTGCTTACGGCAGCGGACAAGGCTATAGAAATACTTAACCAGGATGAGGATGGCTTTTTCCTGATGATCGAAGGCTCGCAGATTGATTGGGGTGGCCATAACAACGATATTGAATATGTAGTGACGGAACTCCTTGACTTTGATAAAGTGGTGGGTGCGGTCCTCGATTTTGCTGCCCGGGACGGCAATACCCTGGTCATCATTACGGCCGACCATGAAACCGGGGGGCTGACCATTAAAGGGGAGGACATCCTGGGCGACCCGGCTGCCACTAGTTTTTCTACCGATTATCATACCCCGGTAATGGTGCCCGTTTTTGCCTACGGCCCGCAGGCAGAACAGTTTGTGGGGATGTATGAGAATACCGCCATCTTCACCAAAATGATGGCCGCCCTGCAATTGCCCAGATAACACCTTAGTGCTGCGAATGCAGGGCCAGGCGGTTGCCTTCGCTGTCAATAAAGATAGCATAACAGCCGAGTTCAGCCGAAATTCTTGTTTTCGGCAGTACCACTGTACCCCCGGCTGCTTCTACTTTGCTAAGGGGCACATTCAGGTCATCGCCACCGTTGAGGTAAAGTAAAATACCTTTGCTCGAAGGTTCGGCCCCTTCCCCGGCAATAATAACCCCGCTTACCGCCAGGGGCTCGCTGGAAAAAAAGGCCATATCCGAGCCGTTTAAGTGGGTAACCGGTAAATCTTTGTCAAAAACCGCACTGTAAAATTTAACCGCCCGCTGAAAGTCAGTAGCCGGAATTTCAAACCAGGTGATCGGATATTTACGGGTCATTTTTTTTTTGCTTTAGTTTAAGTAAATTTATGAAAATTCCATCTAAGCTCAAGGGAGCCCGGTGATTTTTTGCCCCGACAACAAATACAAGCAAATGAGTAAAAAGCCCCAAAAAATTGAAAGCTACGTAAGGAAACATGGCGAGTACCCGTTGAATGAAGAGGTGTTGTCCGGCCTGGAAACCAGGCGGGATTTAATTGACTACCTGCGGGGTAAGAACATCCGTTTTGAAAACGCCCTCAATACCCTGTTGTATGAGAAGGAACTGGTGCAATTGCAAATAGAGCTGGTGAAGTTGCAACACTGGGTGAAGGAGAACAAGAAGCGGGTAGCCATTATTTTTGAAGGCCGCGATGCTTCCGGTAAGGGTGGCACCATCCGCAGGTTTACCGAGCACCTCAACCCCCGCTCCATGCGGGTTGTGGCCCTGGCCAAGCCAACAGAAGTGGAGAAGGGGCAATGGTATTTTACCCGTTATATCAAGGAGTTGCCTAACCCGGGGGAAATTGTATTTTTCGACCGCAGTTGGTATAACCGCGCGGTAGTAGAGCCGGTAATGGGCTTCTGTACCAAAGAGCAATACCAGGAGTTTATGCGCCAGGTGCCCGAGTTTGAGCACATGCTTTTTGAAGATGGTGTGACCATTATCAAATTTTGGTTTTCGGTTTCGCAGAAAGAGCAGAAGAAGCGTTTTGAGTCACGCAAGACTACCTTTGTCAAGCAATGGAAAATCAGCCCGGTAGATGAACGGGCCACCGAGATGTGGGACAAATATACCTTTTACAAAGAAGCCATGCTCAGCCGTACCCACACCACCTATTCGCCCTGGGTAATTGTGCGCTCGAACAACAAAAAACGGGCCCGCCTGGAAAGCATGCGTTATGTGCTGTCTAATTTTGAGTATGACGGCAAAGAAGACGCAGGGTTGTTGATCAACCCTGACCCGACTATTGTTTCAAGATTTTATCGCTCAATTCAACGTTTAGACTAATGACCCAAGTAACGACCAAAACAGCCGGCCTCTCACTTTCAAAAACAGACCTGGAATTGCTAAACACCAAAACAGGCCTGGAAGAACTGATGCGTAACAAAGAGCTTAAACCCGAGCGGGCAATTAACCGCCTGCGTTATTACCACCGGTTGCTTGGGTTTCAGGCCGAGCTGATTAAGATGCAGAACTGGGTAACCGACAAGAAGAAGCGTATCGCCATTTTGTTTGAAGGGCGGGA
Source organism: Cyclobacteriaceae bacterium (assembly GCA_026989505.1). GTDB lineage: Bacteria > Bacteroidota > Bacteroidia > Cytophagales > Cyclobacteriaceae > S012-113. The sequence goes on along the minus strand of JALSJF010000036.1, from coordinate 14,472 downwards.
TGCGGCCGGCAAGGGCGGGGCTATCCGCAGGTTTGTGGAGCATATGAACCCGCGTTTGTTGCGTACGGTGGCCTTGCCGTCACCAACCCCGGTGGAGAAGGGCCAGTGGTATTTTCAACGCTACATCCAGCAGTTGCCCAATCCGGGGGAGATTGTATTTTTTGACCGCAGTTGGTATAACCGGGCCGTGGTGGAGCCGGTAAACGGTTTTTGTACCAGGCGGCAGTATAAGCAGTTTATGTCGCAGGTAGTTGATTTTGAGCGGATGCTGTACAAGGATGGTATCCAGGTGATAAAACTTTGGTTTTCAATCTCTAAGGAAGAGCAACAGGAGCGCTTTGCCAATATCAAGAGCGACCCCCTGAAACAATGGAAACTTAGTCCGGTAGATGAACGGGCGCTGGAGCTATGGGACGATTACAGCAAGTACAAACAAGAGATGTTCCGCAAAACCAACACCGATTACTGCCCGTGGGCGGTAGTCAGGGCCAATATTAAAACCAAAGCCCGGGTGGAGGCCATCAAATATGTGTTAGGGGAGGTAGATTATCCCAAATCCGATGATGTACTGCGCCAGATTAAATTAGACGACACTATTCTTTACCAGTTGCAAAAAGGCGCCATAGATAATCTACCACCTGATTAAGGCCGAGGCCCAGGTAAAGCCGCTGCCGAAAGCCGCCAGGCACACCAGGCTGCCTTTTTTAATCCTGCCCTGCTCCCAGGCTTCGCTGCAGGCAATGGGGATAGAGGCTGCCGTAGTATTGCCGAGGTACATGATGTTGTTAAAAACCTTTTCATCAGTAAATTTCAGCCGCTTTTGTACAAACTGGCTGATGCGCAGGTTGGCCTGATGGGGGATCAGCAGGTCAATGTCGGCCGGGGTTTTGTTGTTGGCCTCCAGGGCTTCGTAAATAACTTCTTCAAAACGTGCTACGGCATGTTTAAAAACAAAGTTGCCATTCATGTGTACTTTAAAACTGTCCCCGGCTATCAGCTCCGGGCTGAGGCGTACTTTGCGGCTGCTGCCCGGGTCGCGCACGTACAGTTCTTCGGCATAGTCCCCATCGGCATGCAGGTGGGTAGAAAGCACCCGGTGCCCCGGGTCATCGCTGGCCTGTACCAACATGGCCCCGGCACCATCGGCAAAAATAACGTTGGTATTGCGGCCGGCCGTGGTTTTGTCAAGGGCCGATGACTGGATTTCAGCCCCAATGACCAGAATAGTTTTGTACATGCCGGCTTTGATAAAGTTATCGGCTACCGACAGGCCGTAGATAAACCCCGAACAGGCATTGCGCAGGTCCAGGGCGCCAATGCCCTGCAGGCCCAACTCACGTTGCATGAGCACCCCGGAGCCGGGAAAGAAATAATCGGGGGTAATGGTGGCAAAAACAATGAAGTCAATTTCTTTGGTGGCAATGCCCGCCCGCTCAATGGCTATTTTGGCTGCCCGGGTAGCCATATTGGCTACCGTATCCTTCTCCGGATCAAACCAGCGTCTTCTTTCAATCCCCGTGCGCTCGCGTATCCATTCGTCTGAGGTATCGATAAATTTGGCCAGATCATCATTCGTCAGCTCGTTTTCCGGCACATAATGGCCAACACCAATTACTTGCGTATGCTTCATGGTACAAATTAACTACTTTTTTAATTCTAAATACAATAAAAATAACTACTGGCCGGCTGGCAAATGCTGCCGGGCAAAGGCCAGGGCCCGTTGCTCCGACCAGTAATACCCCTGTTTGTTATAAGCCGTGAAGCCTACGTGGCCTCCGTGCCCGGGGGTTTCAAAACGGATATTGGGGTTTTGCGCGGCTGCGGCTGTGGGGTAGCATTCAGGTGGCAGAAAGGGGTCGTTAAGGGCATTAACAAGTAAAGTGGGAATATTTATACCTGCCAGGAAGCGGATTGCACTGCATTGGTGGTAATAGTCGCGGGCATCGTTAAAGCCGTGCAGCGGGCCTGTATAAACATCATCAAACGTGCGCAAATCGTTGATTTTTGCCAGGCCGTTGAGGGGGATGATATCGGGGAACTGCTGGTGCTTCTGGCGGATTTTTATTTTCAGGTTTTTGATAAACCGCCTGGCATACAGCCAGTTGCCGGGTTGTGAAATTTGCCGGCAGCCGGCATCGAGGTCGAGGGGTACCGAAAAGGCGATAGCAGCCATTATCGCCTTGTGCAGGTTTTCCCCTTCCTCACCAACGTATTTCAGGGTAATATTGCCGCCCAGGCTAAAACCAATCAGTACGATCTGGCTATAGCCCTGGCCAGCGGCATGTTTTACTACTGTGTCCAGGTCGTAAGTGGCCCCGCTATGATAGAGTACCGGCTTAAGGTTCATTTCCGGGCCGCAACCACGGTAGTTCCAGCAGAGGGCATCGATGCCGTGATCGAAAAATATTTTGGCCATCCCCAGCATATAGGCGCGGTTGCTGCTCCCTTCCAGGCCGTGTGAGAGAATGGCCAGGGTGGCCGCCCCGGTACGGTACCAGTCGAGCTGCAGGAAATCACCATCGGGGGTGGTTATTTTTTCCGGCTGCGGCACTATCTTCCTGGGCGGCCGCAGCAGGGCCGGCACAATGGTTTCCACATGTTGGCCGCGGAGCAGGAAAGGGGGGCGATAGGGTTGAATTTCCACTAAAACGGGTTTGTTAGGGCAGCAAAATTAACTGTTTTTATTTATTGCCGGCACAGGCTTTGATGCCGCTGACATTTTTGTAAATTTGGCTTGTTAGCTAAATCCTTAACCGATGAAAATCAATCTTTTCTTAACCACCTTTGTAGCCCTTGTCTTCGCCTGCCAACCGGCTAAAGAAAACCAGGAAGAACCCCCAACTGTTTCGGCCATGCAACAAAAAGTAGCGGAATATGCCCCTTTTACCCTGACAACGGATGTAAGTAAGTTATCGGCCAACGAAAAGGAGATGATCCCTATCCTGATAGACGTGGCCGAAATTATGGATGCTATCTTCTGGCAGGAGGCCTATGGTGACAAAGCCACCCTGCTGGCCAGCCTTGATGACCCCGCTGCCCGCAGGTTTGCCGAAATCAACTACGGCCCGTGGGACCGGCTGCGGGGCAATGCGCCTTTTGTGGCCGGGGTTGGGCAGAAGCCCCCCGGGGCACGGTTTTATCCTGAAGATATGACCAAAGAAGAGTTTGCCGCCTTTGTTAGTGAGGACAAGGCCAGCTTATACACCTTGGTCAGGCGGAATGAAAACGGGGGGCTTTACACTGTCCCGTACCACCAGGCTTTTGCTGAAGAAACGGCCAAAGCGGCTGAGTTGCTGCGGCAAGCTGCGGAGTTGGCCGAAGATGAGAGCCTGCGCCACTACCTCGAATTAAGGGCAGAGGCTTTGCTCACCGATGATTACCTGGCCAGCGACATGGCCTGGATGGAGATGAAAGACAACCACCTTGATTTTGTGGTTGGGCCAATTGAAAACTATGAAGACCATCTGTATAATTACAAAGCAGCCCATGAGGCCTATGTGCTGGTGAAAGACCTGGTGTGGAGCGAAAAACTGGCCCGGTACATTGCTTTTTTACCCGAACTGCAGGCCAACCTGCCGGTAGAGGGGCCCTACAAGCAGGAAACACCCGGCACCGATTCGGACCTGAATGCCTATGATGTAATTTACTATGCCGGTGACTGCAATGCCGGCAGCAAGACCATTGCCATTAACCTGCCCAATGATGAACGGGTGCAATTGGCCAAGGGCACCCGCAGGCTGCAATTAAAAAATGCTATGCGGGCTAAATTTGATAAGATTATGGTACCGGTTGCCGGCTTGCTGATAGACGAAAGCCAGCGGCAGCATGTTACCTTTGACGCCTTTTTTGCCAACACCATGTTTCATGAAGTAGCCCACGGCCTGGGTATTAAAACCACCCTGGATGGCTCCGGCACGGTGCGCCAGGCGCTTAAAGAACATGCTTCGGCCCTGGAAGAAGGCAAGGCCGATATCCTGGGGCTTTATATGGTTACCCAGTTGCAGCAGAAGGGGGAAATAGAAGGGGAGTTAATGGACTACTACACCACTTTTCTGGCCGGTATTTTCCGTTCGGTAAGGTTTGGCGCCTCCAGTGCCCATGGCAAGGCCAACATGGTACGGTTTAATTATTTTAAGGAGCGAAATGCCTTTACGTATAATGCCGAAACCGGCACCTATAAGGTGAATTTTACTGAATTTCAGGAGGCCATGAATGCCCTCTCGGCCAGGATACTAACCCTGCAGGGTGATGGCGATTATGCAGGCGCAGGTAAGCTGCTTGACGAAATGGGGGTTATCGGCCCGGCCTTGCAACATGACCTTGACCGCGTAAGTGCGGCCGGTATTCCCCGCGATATTGTTTTCACGCAAGGGGTAACGGTGCTGGGGCTGTAGGCGGATAAGTGCAAGCTTGTTCAATACAGCACCCTTACCCGGATAGAGCCTTCGATATCTTTTAGTTCCTGCAAAACCGCTGGCGAATATTTTTTGTCGATATCGGTAATCACATAGCCAATTTTCTCGTTGGTTTTAAGGTGTTGCCCAAGGATGTTGATGTTATGCTTGGCCAGGCAAAGGTCTATTTTGCCCAGCACCCCGGCTTCGTTGCGGTGGATATGGATTAACCGGTGGCCAACCTCGAGCTGCGAAAGCTGCAGCCGGGGGAAGTTGACGCTGGTGGACGTATTGCCCCGGTTGATGAAATTCATCAGCATTTCAGGCACAAAGGAGGCTATTTTCACCTGGGCCTCCAGGGTGCTGCCGCCAATATGCGGGGTGAGCATGGTATTCGGCAGCCCTTTCAGGGGCGATTCGAACGCTTCCTTGTTGTTTTTTGGCTCCCTGGGGAACACATCTATGGCGCTGCCGCGTACTTTGCCCGATTTTATGTTTTCGCTCAGGGCCTCCACGTCAACCACATGGCCGCGGCTGAGGTTGATAAAGATAACCCCGTCTTTCATTTGGGCAAACTGCCGGGCGCCAATCATATTTTTGTTTTCCGGCCGGCCGTCAACATGCAGTGAAATGATATCGGCTACGGTCAGCAGTTCACGCAGGGTAGTACATTTTACCGCATTGCCCAGGGCCAGTTTTTCTTCAATATCGTAGTAATATACCTTCAGGCCCACAGCTTCGGCCAGGATAGAGAGCTGGGCGCCAATATTGCCATAGCCAATGATCCCCAGGGCCTTGTTTCTTATTTCGTTGCTGCTATTGGCCGATTTCTGCCATTTTCCCTGGTGCATGGCCATAATTTTATCGGGCAGGTTGCGCATCAGTAAAATCATTTCGGCAATGGCCAGTTCTACCACCGAGCGGGTATTGCTGTAGGGGGCATTAAATACGGCTATACCTTTGTTCAGGCATTCGTCCAGGTCAATTTGGTTGGTGCCGATACAAAAGGCGCCTATGGCCAGCAGGCGGGGGGCGTGGTCGAGTACCCGCCTGGTGACTTGGGTCTTTGAGCGGATACCGAGGATAGCAACATCCTTTATTTTTTCAATCAACTCATCTTCGTCAAGGCCGGTAGCAATCAATTCTACCGTAAAGCCTTCTGCTTCCATCATAGCTGCGGCATCGGGGTGAATGCCCTCTACCAGCAGCACTTTTATTTTGTTTTTGGGGTACGATAATTTTTTTTCCATTGGTTTAGTAAAAAAATGACATCTTCAAATTTGCCGGCCACAAAATCGGCTTTCTCAACTACCTGTGGACGGGTAATATTCTCTGTATAGGCAATAAAAATAGCAGCTTGCCCGCCTGCTTTCACCTCATAGTCGGTATAGCCGTCACCGATCATCACCACCTTGCCCGGCAGGTTTAATTCAGCCACTTTTTTGGCTTTGCCCCGGTTATGGCCCAAAACATTGCTTTTGTCAAAACCGGTAATGTTTCCCCGGGCATCATACACAAAGCTATTGGCCAGTACATGCCCTGGGGCTATACCATAACCTGCAACTACCGGCTCAATAAAGGCATGAAAGCCATTGGAGATAATGTATATCTGGTCATGATGCCGGGCAAAAAAATCCTGGTTGCGTTTTATCGACTCCGAAACCTCCTGCTGTAAACGCTTAACCAGGGCAGGCAGGTGCTTTTTGTTGGCTTGCAGCAGGGCCAGGCGCTGTGCCAGGGACTCTGCCAAAGATAGCTCCCCGGCCATGCCCAAATCTGTGATTCGTTTTATTTTGGCCAGTACGGCATTTTTTGCCGGGTTGCCTGCCAGGGATATTTCACAGAGGATATCCAGGGCTTCCACTTTGGTAAAAGTGGAGTCGAAATCAATCAGATAATATGTAAGGCCTGCTGCGCTCAAATTTGGCTTTCACGGCTAATTAAGCCGACAAATGTAGCAAATACCTCGGCACTGTAAAGTTATTTGCCGATAATTTGTGCCGGTATCCGCGGGCCGGCAGGTATTATTGGCAATTTGCCATAATTTTTAATAGATTTAGGTGATGAAGGTTAGGTTGACCACCATAGTGTTGGGCGTTGTTATCATGGCGGCTGTACCATCCCTGGGGCAGGGCAGGGTGACCGGTTTTGCCCTAAGCAAAGGCGACCTGATTGAGGATGTGCTGTTTAATTATTACGATGCCGGCTTTAATGGGTCGGTATTGGTGGTGGAAAACAATACCGTTATCTACGAAAACACCTTTGGTTTTGCCGATTTTGCCTCCCGGGAGCCATTGGATGGCGACACCCCTTTTTACCTCGCCTCCCTGGCCAAGCAATTTACGGCTGCAGCCGTTTTGCGGCTGGCGGAAGCAGGCAAACTTAACCTCGATGACCCGGTGACCAAATTTCTGCCGATGATGCCCAAAGCCTACCGGCAGGTACGGATCCACCATTTGCTTACCCACACGGCCGGGGTGCCCGATTATTTCTCCCTTGGCATTGCCCGGCCGGGGCTGACCAATATGGAGGTATATCAGGCCCTGGTACTCCATAAAACCCTGGATTTCACCCCCGGCAATAAGTTCCGTTACAGTAATTCGGGGTATGTGCTACTGGCCCTGGTCATTCAGGTAGCTTCGGGCCAGACCATAGCCGATTATTTTCAGCAGGAAATTTTCACTCCCTGTAATATGTCGCACGCTTTTGTTTATTCTGCGGCAACTAAAGATAAATTGCGGGTAAAAGGCTATACTGCCAAAGATAAGCCCGATGACTATACCTTATTCACCGTTGGCGATGGCGGTATTTATGCTACCGCCCGCGACCTGTTCAACTGGCAACAGGCCCTGAACAGTGGGGCGTTTATTTCGCTGGCTTCGCTGGAAAAAATGTATGCCCCGGTGGCGTTGGCCAATGGCAGGGTAAAAAAATATGGTTTTGGCTGGGAGCTGGGTAGCAACCTGCAGGGCAAACTGGTTTATCATACGGGGGGGTTGGCGGGTTTCCGCAATTATATCGAGCGGCAATTGGTGGGAGGGAATGCCATTATAATCCTGACGAATAACAGCTTTCCGGATGTGCTGCAACTGCGCAATACCCTGGTGAAAATACTGGACGGCCGCCTGACCGAAGTTTATGAAGAAATGAAATAGCCTCAGGCGGATTTCATTAATTCCGGCATTCTCTCCTCAAATAAGTTTTGTTCCAGATTAATAATAGCTAACTGAAAATGCTTTTTGTACGCATGTTGATTTAAATCAACCTTAACCAGTTTTGTCTTAAACTTGTCCTTTTTTGTTGGCTTTAAATTGCTCATCTGCTTATTTGTTTATTGCTATACAAATATGAGTGCTAGGGTTTATGGTGTTTATGAAATTTTAGTAACCGCATGGATTAACTAATATCTTTTTTACTAACGTGGTTAATCATTATTTGTTGGGTAAAACACAATATTTATGCCAATTCCCTTAAATCCACCGGAACTACCTTGGAAACCCCCTGTTCCACCATGGTAATACCGTAAATAATATCGGTGCTGGCCATCGTGCGCTTGTTATGGGTAACGATGATAAATTGCGAATCGGCAGAGAATTTTTTAATGATAGTATTAAATTTATCAATATTGGCATCATCCAGCGGGGCATCCACTTCATCAAAAATACAGAAGGGGGCCGGCTTCAGCAGGTAGATGGCAAACAGCAGTGAGGTGGCCGTGAGGGTTTTTTCCCCGCCCGAGAGTTGAGCGATGCTCAGGGGCTTTTTGCCTTTGGGCCGGGCAATGATATCAATGTCCGATTCTAAGGGGTTGTCGGGGTCCAGCAATACCAGGTCACAGTCGTCTTCCTCGGTAAACAACGAACGGAAGACCTTGATAAAATTCTGCTCAATCTGCTTGAAGGCTTCCAGAAAAGTGTTTTTGGCCACCAGGTCAATTTCATCAATGGTTGTGAGCAACGATTCCCTGGCTTTCAGCAGGTCTTCTTTCTGGGTAGTAATGAATTGGTGGCGCTCTTTTATTTCATCAAAGGCTTCCAGCGCCATAGGGTTGATGGGGCCGATGCGCTCCATCTTCTCCTTTATAGCCCGTACGGCCTCCTGCAACTCACCGGCTGTGCGGTTGTCTTCGGTAGCGGGCGCCTCTGCTTGCAGGATATCATCAAGGTCAATATCAAACTCAACGGCCAGCCGTTCTTTGATACTGCTTAGTTCGAGTTTGGTTTCATTCAGGCTGTTGTGCAGTTCAATCAGCAGGCTGTCTATTGTTTCGCGCTGGTGCTGTAGTTGGCGTTGTTGCTGCTCTTGCGCATCTATCTCACCCCGGGCAGCATAATATTGTTTTTCGGCTTCGTTCACCTCCTTTTCCAGCGCCTCTTTCTTTTCATACATGCCAATCAGCTTGTCATCGGCTTCTTCGGCTGTGGCCAGCAGGTTTTTAATTTCCTGTTCGTTTTTTTGCAACTCCTGTTGATTATGATCGATACGTTGCTTGCTGGTAGCAAAGGTAGATTGTTTGAAGGCGATCTCCTGCTCCAGCGATTTCACCTTGTTTTCCTGCTGGTGATAGGTAAGGTTTTCGTGGTTAAAGGCCCCGCTTTGGTCGGCATAAAGCTCTTCCTGAAGCTTCAGCTCTTGTTTGGCCGCACTAAGTTTTTCGCTGATCTGGGCCAGTTCTTTCTCCTGGCGGCTAAGTTGGGCCGGCAGTTGTTTTGAGGCCTCTTCCAGTTGCCGGATTTTGCCCAGTAAGTCTTCTTTGGTGGTATCGGCCTGGGAGATCATTTGGCTGAACTGTTCCTGGCGGGTGAGCACCGAGATATTTTCTTCTTTTAGCCGGGCCAGCTCTTCGGCCAGATGCTCAATAGCTTTTTTATGGGTCTCTTTTTCCAGGGCGGCCAGTTCTTCCTGGCTCTTTTTCAGGGTTTCGCTTACCTTATCCCGTTGTTTGGCCAGTTGTTTGATGGTTTTTTCCAGCTTTTCCAGGTTCTTTGCCCGGCCGATCCGTTTGCCTTCAAACAGCCCTACCGAGCCGCCTGAAATGCTGAATTTGCGTTTGGTGACCTTGCCCGATTTGGTGATAAAGATGGCGTCTGGGTCTTGCGGGATGCGGTTTTCATCACCATCTACGAGGTAAACGCGGTCGAGGATGTAGGCAATCAGGTGGCGGTATTTTTCTTCGTACTCCATAATACCGGAGGCAGGGGAGGCGTGCTCGAACAGTTTTACCGGGGCGGGTTTAAAGTTATCGAAGGCCGCGAGCACAAAGAAATTGGCCTTGCCCTTGGCGGCATCGCTGAGCAGGTTAATGGCCTTGTAGGCATCGGCTTCGGTATTGACCACATAATAGTTAAGCAACGGCTCCAGATAATTTTCAATGGCTACCCGGTAGTCATCGCTACAGGTAATCAGGTCGGACAACAGGGGGGCCTTTTTGTTCCAGTTTTGTTTCTTTAAAAAGCGGATAGCCTCCGGGAAGCCCTCCAGGTTGTCCACCAGCGATTTGGTGAGGTTATACTCGTTGGTACGGGCGTCAAGCTTGCGGTTGATGTCGTTAAGTTCGTCCTTCACAATCTCGATCGTAGCCTGGGTGTCGTGGATTTGCTGGTTGAGTTTTTGCTCGTAGGCTTCCTCTTTGTCGAGGGCGGCCTTTTTGGCTTTGATTTGTTGGTCTAAGGTGGCCAGTTTCTTTTCAAACTCTACCACGCTGGCGCTTTGTTCGGAGCTTTCGGAGGCGGTTTTTTCCAGTTGCTGTTTGAGGGCGCCAATTTGAATTTCATTGATTTCCAGGGTTTTTTTAATCTGGAAAACCTCTTCGTTAAGGGAGGCGTGGAGGCTGGTAAGGGCCTCGTGCTCCTGCCGCACCCCGGTAAGTTTGGCCTCTTGTTCCTGTTTGGCATCCTGCAGGGTAAGCAATTTATCTTTGCTTTCCGCCAGTTGCTGGCGGGCGATCTCCAATTCCTGGTTAAGGCCCTGCAAACTAAAAGCCGCCCGCTCATTGCTCTTTTTGTCTTGTGCCAGTTGTTCCTGCAACGATTCGCCCTTGTCGGTTAAAAACCGCAGGCGCTCATTTTTTATTTTTTTATCGCTTTCGTATTGCCTGATCTCGTTTACGTGAGTGTTAAGGTTTTTCTGGATGGTAGCCAGGGCCTTCTCTTTATCTACCAGCCTTTTCTTTAACTGCGCAATTTCCGCCTCCTTTTGCGCTACCTGTTTGTTCAGCGCTATTTTTTTGTCATTTTCGGCCTCAATCTGGCGGGTCAGGTTATTAAACACCTCGCGGTGTTCACTTACGGTTTTGCGGGCCAGGCCAATGCTGGTGGCTTTGTATTCGTCTTTTAGCTTATAGTAACGTTCTGCCTGCCGGGCCTGCTTTTCCAGCGATTTAAGGTTTTTTTCAATTTCAAACAGCAGGTCTTCTACCCGGTCGAGGTCATCATCGGTACCTTGCAGCTTACGCAGGGTTTCTTTTTTGCGTTTTTTAAATTTGGAGATACCGGCCGCTTCCTCAAACAAGCCCCTGCGCGAGTTGTCTTTGTCGGCCAGCAGGTCGTCCACCATCTTCAGTTCAATAATGGCGTAGCTGTTAGAGGCAATGCCGGTGTCGAGAAACAGGTTGGTGATGTCTTTCAGGCGGCAGGGTACCCCGTTGAGTTCGTACTCGCTTTCCCCACTGCGGTAGTACCTGCGGGCAATGGTTACCGTAGAATATTCGGTGGGCAGGATGTTTTTGGTGTTGTTGAAGGTGAGCGATACTTCTGCCATTTGCGTGGGTTTACGCTTTTTGGTGCCGTTGAAAATGATGTTCTCCAGTTTTTCGGAGCGCAGCATTTTGGTTTTCTGCTCGCCCAGTACCCAGCGGATAGCATCGACTACGTTTGATTTGCCGCAACCGTTGGGGCCAACTATGCCAGTGATGCCTTTATCAAAATTGATTACGGCCTTGTCGCCAAAGCTTTTAAAACCCTTAATTTCCAGCCGGGAAAGTTCCATTTAAATGTTATGCGGACAATAAATTATGAAAGTCAGCAAATTTATAATTTATCGCTGAACTATTGCCGGCATAGGCCATAAAAAAGTTTGCCGGGGCATCAAGGTGTAAACCGGTTACAAAGAAACCGGCCGGCCAGTTGCAACTGGCAAAAAATATGTACATTTGGGTTATGGATGACAATGGGGGTAATATAGCCTATTATATAGTTCTGGGGATTATCTATTTGTTGAGCCGCGTTTTCGGCAAAAAGAAAAAGAAGCCGGTAAGCACAGAAACCGTTGCCCGGCCGCAGCCTCGCCAGCAAGGGCCACAGCCCACAACGGTAGAACCGCCTACGGCCGCCAAAGAGGAACCCCAGTTAAGTTTTGAAGACATTTTACGTGAGCTCACCGGGGCCAACCAACCCAAACCGGTAACCGTACCCGACCCGGAGCCGGTAGCCCCCCCCGAAACTTTTACGGCCCCCGGGTCTTATCAGGTAGATGAAATGGACAAAATAGCCGGTGAGTTGGAGGTGCCGGAGCCGATTGCGGCCAAGCCGATGATTGAGGTAGAGCGCGACCGGGAAAAGTACCGTAAGCTGAAGTTGGTACGCGATGACGATTACCGTATAGAGGAGGAAGAAGGGCTTGATTTTCTGGACGTACTCAACCAGGAAGACGGCCCGGCCAAAGCCGTGGTAATGGCGGAAATATTTAACCGCAAGTACTGAGTTTTTACGAAGGCACCTTGCCCGGTTAGGCGCAAGTCCTTGTCGCAGAGAACTTATGCTTGCTAACTTTATTATGTTTGTGCCTGGGTTACCATGATAAAAAAGAGCTTGCCGAAACGTGAAACCATCCGGAAATTTAACCCGGAAAAATTCGCATGAATTTTTCGCCCGCAGGGCTGGTGTCCCCGAGAGCCTACGGGGCATCAGGGGTAACCTCCGCTGAACCGGAGCCTGAGGACCCGATGTGATTACCTGGCAAACACGTGTTTGATGGATTGAATTACCTCCTTATTCGCGACTTTCGTAAATAATCCAGGCTAAGAGGCAGTGCCAGCCTTCCCCTTTTCCCGTTGTTTATTACCCTGCCAGGCAAGATCACGGGGTAAAATTCTGATAGCCCCTGCGATATGGGCAAACAGCCGTTAAAGCTAATTTTTTATACGTTATTATTAACGGCATTTGGAAAAATTAATATTCTTGAATAAATTTAATTTTTCCTTGTGACTGAGGGTGCCTGTGGCGTGGTGAATTTTTACATTATACTATTTAAAGATGTTGCCAGGGCTCCCAGTGCTGCATGTATTTTTGTTTGCTGATAATCACGGCTTTGGGGATGCCGCGCGGGTCAACAATAGGGCTGAAGCCGTAATCGTAACACAAGTAATACAGTGCACCCTTTGGGGCCTGGTACAGGGAGGAAAAGAGGCTGAAATCGTACCCCATGGCTTCCATAACCTCTTTGCGTACCGTGGATTTGCCTACGGGGGAGAGAGTTTTAAGTATTTTACGGTTTTTGCGCAAGGCGCTGTTAATCTGTTGAATATATTCTTCGTTCCTGCGTTTAATCTTATTATTATACGTATTGCGACAGTAGGTATCGCAGAATTTTTTGTCGAGGCGCCCCTGCAAGGGTTTGCCACATTCTTTACAGATAAACCTTTTTGTTGATGAACCCAATTTTTAAACCTTTAGACCTTCAAATTTTATCGGATTAAACCCTTTTATTCATTTTTATAAGTACTTACATTCGAATCTACATACTTATTAATATTGATCAAAACTTTTTTATCGATTATTTAGGGCCATCATCAAATTAGTTGGCCGATGCATGTAAGTCGCAGTATAACGATTGAGCCGAAAGTACACCGGGGCGCCAAACGGTGGCTGGTAAAGTTTTGGTATGACGCCCATCTGGTAAGCCGGGTACGCACCTTGGGGGCGCGTTACAGCGCTACCCACAGTGGCTGGTATGTTCATTACACGCCCCATAACCTGGAGCGGTTGAAGTTGATGTTTAAAGACTACCATTTGCTTATTGTGGACGAAGAACGGGAAGAGCCACAAACGCGGCAAAAGCCACCAAGGCCTGGTGCTGCCAGGCGGCAGGCCATGGGGGCCATGGTATATTGTAAGAACCTTGACAAACGAAAGGAGGCAGAAATAACCCAGTATCTGCAGTATATGCGCGGCCAGCGTTATAGCCGCAATACCATTGCCGCCTATGCAGCTTTTGTGCGCTCGTTACTTGGCTTTTACAAGGAGAAGGAAACCGCCTACATTACGCTGCATGATATTCATAAATATAATTATGAGGTGATCATCAGGAATGGTTACTCGGTCAGTTACCAGCGCCAATTTATCGGGGCCATAAAGTTATTCTTTGATTATGTAGCCCATTGTTCGTTTAACACCGATGAACTTGAGCGGCCACGCAAGGAGTTTAAGTTGCCCACAGTACTGAGTAAAGAAGAGGTGCGGAACCTGATTGTGAGTACGCGTAACCTGAAGCATAAGGCGGTGATCAGTACCTTGTACGCGGCCGGCTTACGGGTAAGCGAGCTGCTGAACCTGCGTGTTGGCCATATCGATGCCGACCGGATGCTGATAGCGGTGCGCATGGGCAAGGGCAGAAAGGACAGGTATGTAAAAATGGCCAAAACCAATTTATTGGTGTTACAGCAGTATTTAAACAAATACAGGCCACAGTATTATGTTTTTGAAGGGCCGGGAGGTAGCCGGTACAGCAGCAGCAGTGTGCGGAATATTATCCGCAGGGCAGCGGAGCGGGCCAGGATACAGAAACATGTTACCCCGCATACATTGCGCCATTCGTACGCCACCCACTTATTGGAGTTGGGGGTTGATTTGCGTTACGTGCAGTCGTTATTGGGTCACAAAAAGCCGGAAACCACGATGATATATACCCATATCAGCAGCGACAAGGTTAGCAATTTGGTTAATCCATTGGACGAACTCTTTAAGGAAGAGTTGATGGGGTTAGCGGCCAAGCGCAATGATTTTGCAGAAAAAACTGCGCTTATCCCCCAAAATGACTGGGGGATTTGGTAATTTCGGGTACAGATATAACGAGTTGTGGT
>JALSJF010000035.1 GCA_026989505.1 Cyclobacteriaceae bacterium | reverse complement strand
CCCATGGGGCCGCTACCTGCTGGCGGGTGCGGCCGGCCTTTGCAGGGTTTTTCGACTAAAATGAAATGTTTCAAAATGTTTCAAAATGTTTCAAAATGTTTCACGCATTTGTTTTTTATAAACAAACCGGATAAGATTGGGGTGTTGAATATATGTTTCATTTAAAAATTTTACGTTATGAAAAAGCTAAAAGGTTTAACGGGCCTAATTGTACTTACATGCCTGATCGTCATAGGCCCAACAATGTATCAGAAACAAGAAGCTTATGCAGGCAAGCGGATATGCCAAGGCCGAAAAAGTGTAGCCGGGCCTGTTTTCCGGTGCAAAAGAAACGGTGTGGGTTGTAAAAAGCAGTGCGGGCCTTTTGAAAAATTATAACCTTGTTACTACGCCCCCCGGTCGTAGTACCGTATAATTCCATACAGTTTTTATCAAAAATGGGGTTAAAACTAATAAGTAAACCACCGCCTATTAACCGGAGGCTATGCCTAAAAATGATTATGATCGGGGGGCGGTTCCTGAAACTATCTTACTGTCTGCAAGTAATACAAAAAAGCATTTACTTGCTTATAATCTTGCTCATTAGCTGCGGAAAAAGTCAGCAAATCACCTTCGGGCCCAAATGCCGGGAAAACAACTTGCTTGCATTAACAAAAGTACGCTCTTTTCAGATACCCGTTGATACCGTACAGTATAAACATTTTATGTCGGCCGTCTATAGCAACGACTCTACCCTGTATTACTTCGGCCTTGATTTGGGCCGCAATGCCCTTGATGTTTTCGATGTACTCCATGAACACTACCTGACCACATTGCATTTTTCCCGGCCCTATACGTTCCAACCTATTACAGTTATTGACTTTTTCGTGGTCAACCCCGACTCCATCATGGTTTTTTCAGACATTAGCTATCAATGGCGACTGGTAACCTTGGACGGGGTAGTTTTTGATAATAGACTTGTTATGGATAGTACCATTGAAAAATGGCATGAGAACAGTATAATCGGATTAGAACCGTTTCCGGCCAACATAGCCTTTGACCCCTACAATAAATATTTGTGGGTACCGGCTACTCCCGCTGTAGCCGAAGGACATGACACCTTTTTCAACTACCCCTTTCTAATGGCTTTTGACCTGCCCCGTGAACAAGCAATCGGTCTGTTCGGAAAATATCCCTTTCACTTCAGTCCTGACCGGCAGACACCTTTTACACAAGCATCCTGGTTTAACATTGTAGCTTTCCATTCGGCCGAAGAGTTTACCCTTTTGTTTAACGGCTCGCCCTATTTGCTGCATTATAACTGGCCTAAAGACAGCATAGTGAAGCATATTTGTATCAAAAGTAATTATATCGAATTCCCTTTTCCGCCATTTAAGGAAGATTTTGATAACCTGACGGCCAGACGTGATTATAGCCTGCAAAACGGCCTTTACCTGAGTGCCCCCGGCCCGTTTGGCCCCTGGCGCTATTTTCCGGTAAGGCACCCGCAACCCCTGCTGCGGGCCGATGGCAAGCGCAACGACTATTACAGCGCCCCCTGGTCGGTAGTGGTGCTCGACAGCGCCTGGCAGGTGGTGGGCGAAGCCCTGTTTCCGCCCGATATTTACGATATTTATAACCTGCACAATACCGTGCAGGGTTTGCTGGTTAGTAAAGAAAGCCCCAACAATAAAGAAAATGAGGAAGATTATCTGGAGTTTGAGCTTTACCGTTATAAGCCTCGGTAACCCGGGCCTGCCCGACACACAGGCCCAGCCGTTGCAAAACATGTTTTATTGCCATTCGTCAGGCGATATTTATCAGGTATGGCCACTCGGAACCCGCGGGTTTATCGGCCACCTGGTCGCAGACAGCCACAATTATCTGGTGCTTTTCAGCCCGGAAAGGCTGGCCACAGATACCCTGGAAATAGGCGATAACACCTACCGGTTTTTGCAATCGCTCATTGTCATCAACGACAGCACCCTACAGTTTAACACCCTAAACCACAACGTTACCTGTGTCATACAAAACGGCCGCACATGGCAGGTGGTACGGCAGGTTGAGCGGCAAGCCTTTGGGCAGGAAATACCCTTGCGGTGCGGGCACTACTTTCGCCTGGGGGAGGTGGAGCTATGGCTTACCTGTGCCAGCCGCAGCAACAAAGCCGTTACGGCAGCCGGCCTGTACCGCAAAGGCGAACAGACCGGCTATATGTACAACCTTACCCTGCCCCAATACAAGCCCGGCAAAGCCTACATGGGGTCCTCGCTGATAGAGGCCGGTATCATGCCCGACAACCTGCGCGGGCTGGTTTACATCTCGCTGGAAAATGCCGGGCGCTTTGTGGTGTTCAATAAGCAATCCCTGAAAAGCACGGTTTATACCTTCCCGGCAGTTAACTATACCGAAGAAAGCTGGCGGTTGTTTTTCGACTACCGGCAAGACCGGCTCTATGCGGTAAAGTTTCGTAAAAAGGGGGCCCATACCCTGTACCGGTTAAACAAGAACTATGAACCGGTACCGATAAAAGAGGTGGCCCATAACGTGGAAAACATTACCGATGGCTACATGCATGTGTCGGCTACCGGGAAAGATAAAACCCTGTGCCACTACCTGATACCCATTTACCGGGATAACAGCCCGGTAGAACTGCTCGAAGATGTACAAATACAAAAACACCGTTAGCCTCCTGCACCTGCTAGGGGCCATTGCCCTGCTAGGGGGCTGCCGGCCGGCCTGCGACTACCCTTATTTGCCGCGGTTGCAGCAGTACCTGGCCGAAGTGCACCGGTATCAAATACCCGAGGAAGAAGTTATCCTGTATATCACTCCGCTGGATGGCTGCGCCTATTGTGTAGAACAAAACCTGCGGGTGCTTATCCGCAGCACCAGCAAATTCCTGGTGCCGGTGCTCATAGACCGCAGCTACAACCCGGACTACACCGAACTGGCCCGCCAGGTCCGGGCCAAATATCCGCAGGTATTGGAAGACCCCGGGGTCAAAATACGAAACTACCAAACAGGCTACCTGAACCCCCTGCTGGTGCACCTGAAAAAGGGCCGCTGTGTGTACTACATGGAAATAACCGATGCCGATATAACTGCGGCAGAAAAATATCTCATGCAGGCCAGGCCGCCTACCGGGTGAAACCGGTTATGGCGCCTCCCTTTCCGGCTGTTCCTCCTGCCCGAAAAACGCCTGAATGGCGGCACAACCGGCAGGCGTAAGCAGGTGTTTGCCCTGCAGCACCAGGCCCGCTTGCTTTACCCTGCGCCACCACGCGGCAGGCAAAATGCCCCATGGGGCCGCTACCTGCTGGCGGGTGCGGCCGGCCTTTGCAGGGTTTTTCGACTAAAATGAAATGTTTCAAAATGTTTCAAAATGTTTCAAAATGTTTCAAAATGTTTCAAAATGTTTCACGTATTTGTTTTTTATAGGCAAGGGGGGTATGCTTGGGGTGTTGAATATATGTTTCATTTAAAAGTATTACATTATGAAAAAAGTAACCCTATTTATTTTAACGCTATGTTTTGGCATAGCCGTGTACCTTGCTCCCGTCAACTCTAAGGCCGAATGGGGAATTAAAGACAAATGGGATGAGTGGTCAGGTTATTGCCATGGCGACCCGGTTGATTGCTTC
Source organism: Cyclobacteriaceae bacterium (assembly GCA_026989505.1). Taxonomy (GTDB): domain Bacteria; phylum Bacteroidota; class Bacteroidia; order Cytophagales; family Cyclobacteriaceae; genus S012-113. The sequence continues at coordinate 2,189 of JALSJF010000035.1, read as the reverse complement.
GGTGAAATAATCAAAAAACCGCTATAGCCAAGCCGCTCAAGCAGGGGCCCTCCCATTGTGTGGTGGGAGGGCTATTTTTCGCATCTTTAATGTAATTTTAGCATAAGAATAAAACGTTATATAATACCTCTTTCCTATAAAAAACAATATCATGGTTTCTTGCTCTTTCCTCCCTCCGGCAAAGTCACTCCTGAAATACATAGCTGTGGGACTGGTCATATTCACCGGTATCCGCTGCCAAAACAACAAGCAACAACCCACAACTAACGACCGAAAGCCCGAAGGTGCGTTTACCGATAGTCTCACGTTGGTCGAAACCGAAACAATATATTTCCCCATCGACACGGCCACCAACTACAACACCCTGTACCTTACCACCCATGCCAGCCCGCAGACAGGGCAACGTTTCCTGGTTTATCAATGCGACAACAAAAACAGCATTCAGTTTTATGATTTCGATAAACGCTACCTGGTAAAAGAGATCAGGTTTAGCAAGTTTGGCCCCAACGGCATACCCCGCATCACCGGCTTTTACGTATTTACGCCCGACTCACTTTTGGTGCTAAGCGCCCACCAAAGAAGGCTGTACCTCGTTAACGGGCAGGCCCGGGTACTAAATACCTATAACCTGCTTAAAGGTGATGAAAGCAGTGAAACCACGATGGCCCTTTTTACCACCGGCAACGAGCCCTTTCTGGTGGACGATACCTTTTATATGCATGCTTTCCCGGACAGGTCGCCCTATTACCGGGGAAAACACATACAGGCGGTAAACCTGCAAAACGGCCGATACGCCTATGCCGGAAACTATCCGGGTATCTATGAAAAAAAAGGCGGTTGGGAAACCATGTTTACCAGTGTGGGAAAGTATTATAATCCTGAAAGTAAGCTCTTATACAGTTCGCACACAGGAACACGTTACCTGTACTACGGCCCGGTTGGCCATGACCTGCAGTATAAAGCCTATGCCGGCAGTAAATTTTTTGATGATATACTCCCCCTTAGTGCGGAAGACAACAAAAAGGGGGCTTCCTATATTTACCTGACACAAAATTATTACCATCAGGTTTTGTACGATCCCTACCGCCAGCTCTATTACCGGGTAGCCTTCCTGGCCGTTGACCCACTAAACGACCAAAACGAAAAAAACAACCTGCAGGACAAGCCCATGTCCATCATTATCCTGAACAAAAACCTAAAAAAAGTAGGTGAAACCCTGCTGCCCCCCAACAGGTATTATTACCGCACGCTTTTCGTGGAAAAAGAAGGCCTTTACATAGCCGCCACCCATTACCGTAACCCCGAACTACGTGAAGACCGCCTGGCCTACGCCCTGCTGGTACCACAACCGCTACAAAAATGAAACCAGCAATCATTATCGTTATTATTTTATCTGCCCTTCTGCCCTCTGGCTGCCAAAACAAAAAAAATTTATCCCAAAACCAGGAAAAACTGACCGGCCTGTTGAAACTCCTGAAAGTAAAACCCGCTGACAACCTGGCTGTTATTATTGCCCCAGTTAGCGGTTGTTCCGGGTGCCTGCAAAGGATCATGCTGTTTGCCCGGGAGAATGCTGACAACCGTCAATGGCTGTTTATTTTCAGTGGTTATGGGCGCAAAGAAATTGTATTGAAAACCGGCAGTACGCTGGCCTTCAGCCCGCAGGTTGTTGTGGACGACCGGGCATCAGCCCTAAAAAGAGGGCTTGTTGAAACATTTCCTGTGTTATTTATCCTTAAACAGGGGGAATTGGTTACACACAAAGAGTTGAATGCTACCAATATTGAAGGGATATTGCAGTCGCTGACCGGCCAACACGGTATCGGCCGATAAAGAGTTGTATTTTGTGATCTGAACCTGTTTACATTCTGGTGGACGGAAAGCGCCTGTTTGCCTTAACCCGAAAAATTCATATGAATTTTTCGGGTTATTACGATTTGGCCGTCATGCAATAAGCGTAATCTACGACCAGGCCGCCTACCGGGTGAAACCGGTTATGGCGCCTCCCTTTGCGGCTGTTCCTCCTGCCCGAAAAACGCCTGAATGGCGGCACAACCGGCAGGCGTAAGCAGGTGTTTGCCCTGCAGCACCAAGCCCGCTTGCTTTACCCTGCGCCACCACGCGGCAGGCAAAATGCCCCATGGGGCCGCTACCTGCTGGCGGGTGCGGCCGGCCTTTGCAGGGTTTTT
>JALSJF010000034.1 GCA_026989505.1 Cyclobacteriaceae bacterium | reverse complement strand
TTTTCACGGTGCCAAGATCAGCCATGATGGCGAATAACTCTTCGGTAATCAGGCGGTTTACCCTACGGCAATACCATTATTTACCATGAAAATCTCAAACCTAAATTGAATTTTTCATGGTAAAACTGTCTTTATACTTCCTTTAATATCTTCAACAGCTTCTCCAGGTGGGCATCGGTAAAATCGAGATGGGTGACAAAACGGACCTGATTGGGGCCGAAGGCAATACCTAATACCCCTTTGGTTGCCAGTTTGTGCAGTACGCCCGGTACGTCATCGGTAGAAAAAATAAGGATGTTGGTATCTATGGGCATGATGCCGGTTACAAAGGCGCAGCTTTCGAGGGCTTTGCCAATGGCCCTGGCCCTTGCATGGTCTTCTTTTAGGCGCTCGATATTATTATCCAGGGCGTAAAGGCCGGCAGCCGCCAGAAAGCCCGCCTGCCGCATCCCGCCACCAAAAACTTTGCGAACCCGTCTGGCCCGTTTAATATCGGTTTTGTTGCCGATGAGCACCGAGCCAACAGGGGCCCCCAGCCCTTTCGACAGGCAGATGGAAATGGTATCAAACACCTTACCGTAGGCCTTCATATCATCCCCCGATTCAACCAGGGCATTGAACAACCGGGCCCCGTCAAGGTGGAATTTCAACCCATGCTTGTCCACCACTTCTTTGATTTTTATTATTTCTGCAAAATCATAAATACTGCCACCGCCTTTGTTCATGGTATTTTCCAGGCTCACCAGCCTGGAAACCGGGGCATGCACGTCATCAGGTTTAAGGGCGTCCGCTACCTGTTGGGCGTTTATCCGGCCGCGGTCGCCTGCCAGCAGGCTGACACTGGCCCCCGCATTGGCCATGATGCCGCCTCCTTCGTAAAGATAAATGTGGGCATGCCGGTCACAAATAACATCATCCTGCGGGCGGGTATGTACCCGGATGGCGATCTGGTTGGTCATGGTGCCGGACGGGCAGAACAGGCCGGCCTCCATACCAAACATGGTGGCCAGTTTTTCTTCCAGGGCAATTACGGTAGGGTCTTCACCAAAAACATCATCGCCAACTTCGGCTGTCATCATGGCCTCCAGCATGGGCTGCCCAGGCCGGGTAAACGTGTCGCTGCGTAGTTCTATCATGGCGGTTAATTTACATCATTATTCATGATTTTCATGAATAATCCGGGTTAGGGCTAAAGATATAAAAAAAGCCGGCCCAAAAGCTATTGATTGTTGCCGAACCCCCGTTTAGCGGAGATGAATGGCAGATTAACCAAATAACGTTTAAGCCGGCCTTTGGTAAAAGAAACCGGTAACCTTAATTACCGAGGGAATACCTGCGGGTTACTTCTTCCCAGTTAATGATATTCCAGAAAGCGCTGATGTAGTCAGGCCTTCTGTTTTGATAGTTCAGATAGTAGGCATGCTCCCAGACGTCCAGCCCCAGGATAGGGGTGCCCGAACAATCCACATTGGGCATCAGGGGGTTATCCTGGTTGGCGGTAGAGCAAACTTCTACGCGGCCGGCCTCGTGCACACACAACCAGGCCCAGCCTGAGCCAAAGCGGGTGGCCGCAGCTTTGCTGAACGTGTCTTTAAACGTGGCAAAAGAGCCGAAAGCATCGTTAATGGCTGCGGCCAGGTCGCCACCGGGTTCCCCGCCACCGGTAGGCGACATCACCTTCCAGAACAGGTTGTGGTTGTAGGCGCCCCCGCCATTATTGCGTACGGCCACATTGTCGCCCATCAGGTTAAAAATTTCTTCCAAAGATTTGCCCTCCATCTCCGTGCCTTCAATGGCAGCATTTAAATTGTTGATATAGGCTGCATGGTGCTTGGTATGGTGGATTTCCATGGTGCGTGCATCGATATGCGGTTCCAGCGCATCGTAAGCATACGGTAGTTGGGGTAATTCAAAAGCCATAATTGTATTGTTTTATGTTAGTTTATAATGTTTCTAAATAACAAATATACGGTTTCACGCTGACAGAAACCAATAAATTAATACGATACCCCATTGAGGATATCTATTTTTGGCGTAGCCCTTTAAAGAAATCGCGGACTAATTTACCACATTTACCGGCCAGCACACCGGTTTTTACGGTGGTTTTCGGGTGCAGGATTTGCTTGCCGTCTGCCACCAGCCGATAGCCTCTTTTCTCATCGCTGGCGCCAAACACCACCCGGCCAATTTGCGACCAGAACAAAGCCCCGGCACACATGGTACAGGGTTCCAGGGTTACATACAATGTGCAATCGGGCAAATACTTACCGCCAAAATAAGCAAAGGCCGAAGTAAGGGCCAGCATCTCGGCATGGGCGGTAACATCGTTTAACTTTTCGGTTTGGTTATGCGCTTTGGCGATAATCTTGTTATGGCTGACAATTACCGCGCCTACGGGGATTTCCCCTTCTTCCCCGGCTATCAGCGCCTGGTGGCAGGCCTGCTGCATAAAATATTCATCGCTGCCAAATTTGTATTGCACCTTACTTTAGCTTAATGGATGACATGATGGCATGGGCTATGGGTTGCCAGTAGCCTTTGTCGCGCAGTGGGCAGGTAAAATTAAACAGGTAGGTGGTGCCGTCTTTGAGCACGTACATCAGATAGGTGTATTTGGTCACCTTGTCCTGGAATTTTGCTTCGGGATAGACTACGGATTCAAATTCAAAAAAAACAAAATCACGCTTGTTCACGGTTTTTATGCCCTTGTCCAGAAAAGTAACCTTATCGTAGAGTTCGCGGATGGCGGCATCATAAAAGTCCTGCATGAGTTGCAGGTCCTCCGCTTGCCAGATGGAGAAAGAGCGGTTAACGCCAAAATCCACCATGCGGTTGGGGCTGGTGAACAAGGCCAGCGGTATGCGGGGGCTTTGGTAGCGCTGCTGGCGGTCTTCGGCCGTCATCGGATAAAAATCGGCCGGTAGTTTAACCATGATATCGTCATCGAGCTTCTTTTTTACCAGTTTCTGGGCCCGGAGGTTAAAAGGGAGAAGCAAGATCAGCAAAAAAATCAGGTAGCGCATAGGGTTACGGGCAGGGTTTTCACACATAAATTTATCTTGTCTTGTTATCCGGGTTTTATTCCTGTTTAAGCAGTTTTTGTTTACTATGGGGATAGGTAGTTCAAAAGAAGGGGAAACAGCCAAAGTCTTTTGTTTTTAGCCGCTTGTTAATCTCCTCTTTATCAAAATACTCCGGGTCAAAACCTTCGCCAAACCACCCCGACACCATTTCATACTCTTCATGGCCGGGATTATTTGCCACCGCCAGCATGTTGGCATACCCCCAAACCCCGCCACAGTCTTCGGGCGGGCAATTATTTTTGCCGGTCAAACAAAGCGGGGTGTTTTTATTGTCCCCTTCAGGGTCAATCTTTTCCAGGATGATATCATGTTGCCAACTGTCGCCAAAATCATACGTATAAACCATCTTATCCTTCGCTTTTTTCAGCAGGCCCGATATTTTTATTTTCGAAGAATCAACATCGTAAGGGTCATCATCAAAACCATCTGCTGTTTTCATGGTATAAAAAGTAGTATCTTTCATAAACTGATGAAGGTGCATATTTTCCCATCCCATCGTTGTTTGGATGATTTTATGCAAATCTGATAATAAAGTATCCGGGGAAACCAATATCCTTCTCCATATTTTCGGGCGGCTGTTTTTTAAACTAATTTTAAGCTGATAGGTCATTCTTGTGCTATTTACTTAGTTGTACTTTGTTCAGCAAACCTTGTTTAAGGTAGTACGCAAATTTACGGTATTCCGGGCAATATTTCAGCCGGTATCCTATGCGGTTATCCGGCCATCGGCCTTAATTTAGCCGCCATAATTACTACCTTTGCCCTGCCTGCCAAGGGCAGGGCCCATTTTCAACCGGATAACGAATGTACAGGACACATAATTGTGGCGAATTGCGCCTGGCCAACCAGGGGCAAAAGGTAACCCTCAGCGGCTGGGTACAACGGCTGCGCAACAAAGGGGGGGTGGTTTGGATTGACCTGCGCGACCGCTACGGCATCACGCAACTGGTTTTTGAGGAAGGCCGGAGCCCGGCCGCGCTGCTAGCGGCCGCCAAAGAGGTTGGCCGCGAATATGTTTTACAGGTGACGGGCACGGTGGTAGAGCGCTATGCCAAAAACCCCAAAATGCCTACCGGGGATATTGAAATAAGGGTAGAAGAATTAACGGTGCTGAACAAATCGGCCGTGCCGCCTTTTATGATTGCCGATGAAACCGATGGCGGGGAAGACCTGCGGATGAAGTACCGCTATCTGGATATCCGCAGAAATCCGGTAAAAAATGCCCTGCTGTTACGCCACCGGATGCTGCAGGAAACCCGTGCCTACCTCAGCGGCCAGGGGTTTATAGAGGTAGAAACCCCGGTGCTGATAAAATCTACCCCCGAAGGGGCCCGCGATTTTGTGGTGCCCTCACGGATGAACCCCGGGGAGTTTTATGCCTTGCCGCAATCGCCCCAGACCTTTAAACAACTGCTGATGGTGGGCGGCATCGACAAGTACTTTCAACTGGTAAAATGCTTTCGTGACGAGGACCTGCGGGCCGATCGCCAGCCGGAGTTTACCCAGATTGATTGCGAGATGTCGTTTGTGGAAATCGAAGATATTCAACAGGCTTTTGAGGGATTGATAAAACACCTGTTTAAACAGATTAAAGGCATAACTATTGACGAGGTGCCGGTAATGACCTATGCCGATGCCCTGGCACAGTACGGCAGCGATAAGCCCGACATCCGTTTCGGGATGAAGTTTGTTGAGTTGCATGATGTAGCCCGGGGCAAGGGCTTTAAGGTGTTCGACAGTGCCGAACTGGTAGTGGGCATTTGTGCCCGGGGGGCTGCCGGCTATTCGCGTAAGCAGCTTGACGCCCTTACCGATTTTGTGAAAAAACCCCAGATTGGGGCGAAAGGCCTGGTGTATATCAAGTATAATGCGGAGGGCAGCTTTAAGTCTTCGGTGGACAAGTTCTACACCCGGGAAGATTTGCAGGCAATAGCCGCTAAATTTAATGCCCGCCCCGGTGACCTGATGCTGGTCCTCAGCGGGGAGGCGGCCGCTACCCGTGCGGCTTTAAACGAGCTGCGCCTGAAGATGGGCGATGACCTGGGCCTGCGCGACCCCAACACCTACAAAGTACTGTGGGTGGTGGATTTCCCGCTGCTGGAGTGGGACGAAGAAACCCAACGCTACCATGCCATGCACCACCCCTTTACCTCACCGAAGAAAGAAGACATGGCCTTGCTGGACACCGCCCCCGGCAAGGTGCGGGCCAATGCCTACGATATGGTAATCAATGGCGTGGAAGTGGGGGGCGGCTCTATTCGTATCCACGACCAGGAAACCCAAAGCCTGATGTTTAAGCACCTAGGCTTTAGCGAGGCAGAAGCCAAAGCCCAGTTTGGCTTTTTAATGCAGGCTTTTACCTATGGCGCCCCGCCCCATGGCGGTATTGCCTTTGGTTTTGACAGGCTCTGCGCCTTGTTTGGCGGCTCCGACTCTATCCGTGATTATATTGCCTTCCCTAAAAACAACGCAGGCAGGGATGTGATGATTGATTCGCCTTCACCTATAGCGCCAGCGCAATTGGAGGAGTTGCGGATAAGGTTGAAAAACGATAACGATTAGGGGTTACATGGGCCTGTTATTGGCTTTTAAGCCGGGGGGCAAAAAAACCAGGAAATAGTTTTAGCCCTAATTACTTTTGTTTTTGCCATCATAAATAATAACTGGTTCCAGAATAATTTTATATTCAATATCTGCGGTATCCAAGGGAACAAGATAATGATCAGAGTACGGATGTTTGTTGGTTCCTAA
>JALSJF010000033.1 GCA_026989505.1 Cyclobacteriaceae bacterium | reverse complement strand
ACAATGGGCAGCGTTTTCCTGCAGTCGCCAAGAGCAAAACCCCACCGCATCTTTCCGGTAGATGGAAACTGTAGTAGAAAATCAACTAACCCGGAATATTTATATGAATTTTCCGGGTTAAAGCTCATACCAAACACTAACCGGCTTTACTCTTGAATATGTCAATGTTTTCGAGATAGCTGGCTTACCATCAATAACTTACACTGGGTGTGGTGGGCATTACCCATTTACTCCCCCAACAGCCAGCGGCTTTTCAGGGGCAATAACGTTATTGTATTGGCAGGAATATGGGTGCGTTTATATCAAAACCGTATTTGCTATATCTTTCCTGCCGGGTTAAACTATTACCAATCCCCGGAACTAATCACCCCAAAAGCCATCACGCAACGTGTTTTGCGTTGCAGCATCAATGGCTATGGTGGTGTTTATGATTGTGGCTGTGCAGGCTTGGCCAGATAACATCATGAAACAGCAGGTAATAAGCAGCTATTACCACCCCGATTCCTGTTACCGGAATTATTATCATGGGGAAGGCCATAGCGCCTACAAGCATACCAATCAATACCGAAAGTGCTATTGAAATCCGCATAGCATTTCTCGTTTAATATGACGATAATTTACAACATTATTCCGACAAACACAGTGATGCAGGTCACATAAGGTTTGTTGCAAAGACAAGTTTGTTTTACGGTTTGGCCGGTTGGTGCGCCCGGGCTCTACCTAACCATTGTTTAACCCGAAAAATTCATATGAATTTTTCGGGTTAATTTACGTCATTATTCGCGAAAATCGTGATCAGCCCCGGTTAAATCGTTGCCGCTGCCTGGCAATGGAAATTTGGGTTCGGTAGCCTGTTCTTTTGTTGTATGGACTTACGCGTTGAATGCGGCCAGGGCTACCAGCCGATACCGTAGTCCTCGCCATGGTTGCTGCTGCCGCCCCAGAAGCTGCCATGCTGCCAGTCGAAATACACGGCATTAATGGGGCCGGAGGTCCTTTCACGGATAACCAGCTTGTAGCCCATTGCCCGCAGTTTATTGCGCACATAAACGGGCGTGTCTTCATTGATCAGCAACCTGCCCGGCTGGCTTTCATGGTGGGCAAAGGAGCCTTTCATCTGGAAGCTGTTGATATTGGCCGCCTCGGCTGCTTCCTGAACGTTCATACCAAATTCCACCACATTCAAGAAGAATTGCAACAGGTTCTGGTCTTGCGAATCGCCCCCTTGCACGGCAAACGAGAGGTAGGGTTTACCCTCTTTCAGGGCAAGGGTAGGGGTAAGGGTAGCCCGTGGGCGTTTGCCCGGCTCCACTACATTATACGGGTTTTCGGCCGGGTCAAGCACAAAACTTTGCATGCGCTGGCTGAGGCCGATGCCGGTAGTGCCGGCAATTACGGCTGGCACCCAACCGCCACTGGGGGTAACCGATACTACCCAGCCTTCTTCATCTACCGCCTGAATGGAGGTGGTGCCATTATATATTTCAGCGTTGGGGAAAGCCTCGTACTGGAAATTCCCCTCAAGCCGGCCCAGTCTTTCACCCGCTGGCTTCTTGCTCGACCACTTGTCAAGATAATTCAGGTAAGGGTTTTTTCCGCCCTGAAACGGATAAGGGTCACCTGGTTTTACATCCGGATTATTTTTCTCCCAGTTAATTTCCGACAGCCGTTTTTTGGCATAATCTTTCGAGAGCAGGCCTTTGATAGGTTCTTCGGGGGCAAAATAGGGGTCGCCATAGTAGAAATCCCGGTCGGCAAAACTCATATTCATCACCTGGTAAAGCGTGTGGATGTACTTGCTGGAGTTATAGCCCATTGATTTCACGTCCAGTTGCTCTACCATATTCAGGGCTTGTAACATTACCGGGCTCTGTACCCAGGAAGTCAGTTTATATACTTCGATGTCCTTATAGGTGGTCATCAGCGGTTCTTCAATATAAACCTGCCAGTCAGCCAGGTCTTTCAGGGTAATCAAACCACCTTGCTCCTGTACCCCGCGCACAAATTCTTTGGCGATGTCACCGGTGTAAAACCGCTTATAGGCGGCATAGATGGCCTCTTTACGTGATTTGCCCTTTTTCAGGGCTTGTTCTTCGGCTGCCACCAGTTTTTTCAGGGTGTTGAGCAAATCTTCCTGCACAAAAATTTCCCCGGCATAGGGGGCTTCCCGTTCCTCATTGCCGAGGTTGGTGAGGAATATTTTTTTGGCATAAGGCCAGTTTTTAATCCGTTCTTTGTTGGCTTCTATACGCAGGGCGGTTTGTTCTTCCATGGGGTACCCGGCTGCCATCTCCATGGCCGGGGCCAGCACCTGCTTCAGGCTCATGGTACCGTATTCGGCCAGCATGGTCATCAGGCCGCCCGGGGTGCCGGGGGTTACCGCTGCCAGGGGGCCGTACTGCGGTGGGTAGGCCATGCCTTTCTCCCGGAAGAATTCCGGGGTGGCACCTGTGGGGGCTACGCCCAGGGCATTGATGCCAATTACCTTTTTGGTGTGAGGGTTGTAGATCAGCGCCTGGGTTTCCCCGCCCCAGGAAAGCACATCCCACATGGTTGCCGTGGCTGCCAGCATGGCACAGGCCGCATCAACGGCATTGCCGCCCTGGTTGAAAATGGTGGCCCCGGCTGTGGCCCCCAGCGGTTTGCCGGTAATGGCCAGCCAGTGTTTGGCATGAAGCACCGGCTTTTGCGTGGGTTGGGCAAAAGTGGACAAGGTTACCAAAAGGAACAGCAGAGGAAGGGAAAGAGACGTTTTCATAGCAAACTTTTTTGGGTGAAGGTACCTGTTTGTGGGAGAAATCCCAACGCCTATTTTGTAAATGGTGCGCTGCCCCTTTTGCTGGTAGCAACAGGTTGTTTGCGCGCATAACACAACATTTAATCAGCACATGGTTACATTTAATATTGAAATAGTATATACGATTGCTGTTTTTCCTTTATTTTGCGTGGTATACCCAAAGGGGTTATAAATAATATGAATTCTATTAGTTGGCATGAAAAAATTCACTACCCTTTTTATATCCTTATTATTCTCAATTTTTGTTCAGGCACAAAATACGTTTATCTCGAACAACGCTACGGCCGGGGCCGATTTTAACACAGCCGCTAACTGGACGGACAACAGTGGCGGTAGTGCGGTGCCCAACTTTACCAACGGGCTGGACAACTTTATTATTGCCGATGGGCACAACTATTCCTCCAGTGGTGCCCTGACCATCAAAAGCCTCACCCTGGGCCAGGGCGGGGCCGGAGGCGACCTGACCCTCAATGCTGCTCTGGTGCTTACCGGGGATATGCTGATTGATACCGGCTCCAACCTGAATGCCGGGGCCAACCAGGTGAACGTGGCTGGCAACTGGAGCGAAAACGGCACCGGCAGTCTCACCAGCAGCGGTACGGTGGTTTTTGATGCGGCTTTGGTACAAACTGTTTCGGCTGCCGCCACCTTCAATAACCTCACCATGAACGGAGGGGGCGTGGTAACTACCGGAGGCAATATAACCGTAGCCGGCAACTGGCTGATTACCAACAACACCACCTTTTCTTCGGGCAACAACCATACACTGGCCGGGGACTTGACAGTGGACAATGGCTCGGTTTACAACGCTACAGACGGAATTTTGACCCTGAATGGCACCACTGACCCCACCTCGTTAAATATTGGTAGCAATGCCACCTTCGACCGTCTTTATGCCAATCCGGGCGCCCCGGTCAATTATAATGTAACCGGCAATATTACGGCCAACGACCTGACCATTATTTACGCCAATGCTACCTTCAACGGCACCGGAAACCACACCTTTCAGGGGTTGTTGCAGCAGGGAACGGTTAATTTTTCGGGAACCATTACTTTTACCGGTGGGCGGGTTTACGACAATGATGACAACTCGTTTACCCTCGGCACAGCCGATATTATCATTGCCGGCAATGTGTTTTTCTCTACATATGCCTCGCCCGATGCCCTTGGTGTGGGCGGCAATGTCACCGTCCAGTCGGGCTACCTCGTGCTGGAGGATGCTACTCTCACCGGTACGGCCGGGGCCACCCTACTGGTAAACGGGGGCACCGGCATTTACTTGCGCGGGGCCGATAATTTTCCGGGTGGCTTTGGCACGGTTACCTTTGCAGATGGCACTGCCCGGGCTCATTATGATTTGCGGGCGAATCAAACTATCCGGGGCAATATTACTTATGGCCGGCTGATTGTCGGGGCCGTGTCGGGCACCGATACGGGCTCCCGGGTAAAAACGGTGGATGGCCCGGTAATTATCACGGGTTATCTGGACCTGAACAATGCCGTAACGCTGGACCTGGCCACGTTTGACCACCGTTGCGATGGCTACCTATATAATAATACCGGTTCTATCGTCACCCAGGCTGCCGGTTCGTTTACCTTCGATGTTTCTGATGCCAACATTGCCTTGCAACCGGCCGGCACCGGGGGCAGCTACACCTTTGCCACCCTGAATGTAACCAATACGGCCCCTGCGGCCGTGCGCGGTTTTTACCTCGATGCAGCCGATGTGAACGTGACCAACTTTTCGGTGACCAATACGGGCGGCTCGGCCACCAATTACCTGATTATGGATTTTAATGCTTTCAAGCTGGTGGGTACGGGTAGTTTTACGGTAGGCAGTAATGTGCAGTTACGTACTACGGGGGCTTCGGAATTTAATACCATGATGGCCAACTTTACCGAGTCGCTGGACTCGCAAAGTACCATCCGCTTTGAAGGCACCACCCAGAGTATTCCCGGGGTAACCTATGGCCATGTGGAGTTCAGGGGCAATGGCAATAAAAACGCTACGGCTGATATGGTGGTAACCGGCCACGTAACCCGCATAGCCGAAACCCCGGTATTCCTTGATGGTGGTTTTTCGCATACGGTGGCCGGCAACTGGAATATGGGGGTAGCCTACACCAATATGACCGGTACGGTAACCTTTAACGGGGCCGACCAAACGGTTTCAGCTTCCAATTTCGATAACGTAACCTTTGCCGGTACCGGCACCAAAACCCTGGTTGGGGATTTGTTTGTGGGAGGCGACCTCACCATTAATGACGGGGTTACCGTAGATGCCGGTATCCGGGCCATTGATATGCAGGCCGGCAACTGGCTTAACACCGGTACCGGGGTGTTTAGTCAAACTACAGGGATTACTTCGTTTAGCAGCACCACGACCAATCAGGTGATAAATGCCAATGCCACCAACGTATTCGGTGATTTGGACATCGCTAATGGTGCCTCCAATACGGTTATCGCCCTGTCGGACATTTACGTAAGCCGCGATTTCGACCTGGTGCAAAACCTGGGGGATTTTAATCTGCAGGGTTTTACCTTGTATATCGGGCGTAATTTCTACTACCGAACGGGCACCTCCTTTACATTCAGTTTGCCCGGGGCTACCGTCCACTTCAACGGTTCGGTCGATCAGGATATCCGCAATTTTGCCTCCGGTACTTACCCCAATATGACTTTTTCCGGTCCGGGCGAGAAAAGATTCTATGATAACGGCTTAAACATTGATGGAGACGTAACCATTAACAATACCGTGGTAGATGGCATCAACCTGCCCCATACGGTAGCCGGTAACTGGACGAACAATGGCAGTTATCAGCATACCAACAGCATTACTTTTGACGGGGCCGACCAGACCATTGGTGCCTCTACTTTTCATGATACCTTTTATAGCGGTACAGGTACTAAAACGCTGTCGGGTAATATTACCCTGAATGGCCGGTTACAGATCAACGATGGGGTAACCTTGGATGTTGGGGTGGGCAATAATAAAATCACCGTAGAAGAGAGTTGGACCAATACCGGTACCGGTATTTTTATCCCGCGCAATGGCCTGGTGGAGTTTTCGGGTGGGTTTTCGCAGATATTTACCGGAACCACCACCGGACCGGCTGCCGGTAAGCAGTTCTGGGATGTGTTGATCAATACCAATACCAGCCGGGCCGAGTTGGACGGTGACCTTGTTGTCGGGAATAATTTCACCATTAACGCGGGGGCCGAACTGGAAATGGATGGCTTCGATATGTATGTGGCCGGCAGTTTTACCAACAACGGCACGTTTGATTTTAACAGTAATAATAGTCTGCTCACCTTCAATGGCTCTTCAGGTACCCACACCCTTGAGCCGGGCGGCTCCCTGTTTCGTTATACCGTGTTTGATGCAGCCGGGGCTGTTTATCAGCTAACGGGTGACCTGGAGTTTCTGGATACAAATAATAATGGCGTATTGCTTACGGTTAACAACGGTACGTTTGACTTAAATGGCAATGCCGTTTCGTTTTCCACTACCGATACCCAGGATATCGCGGTAACCGGTGGTGTTCTTGAAATTGATGCCGGGGCTACCTTTCGCCTTGGCCGGGATTCAGACATAGCCGTGAGTGGCGGCATTTTTCGTATTGTTGGTACCGCGGCCAACCCGGCTGTTATGGTTTCCCGTGATCCCGATACAGGAGACTACTATACCTATAACCAGACCGGGGGTACTATTGAAGCCCAATATTACTCCATCAGCAACTCTACCGGCAATGGGTTGAATATTACCGGGGGCAGCATTGATGCTACCAACAATTTTGCCAATGGCACTTTCAGCAATGCGGTAGGGAATGCCTACCTGACATTGGACATTCCCTTTGCGGGCACTATTGCCAATGTTATTTTCAATGCCGGCCCTACCTATAATGTTTCGGCCCCGGTAGATCATGGGGGCGCGCTGGCGGTAACTTTTCAGGATGCCCTGGGCGCCCTGGCCGGTGAGGCCAATGACCAGGATACCTTTAATCAAATAAACTGGACTGTCAGCGGTACGGGTATTGCCTGGGATGGCGGGGCCGGTACCACCAGTTGGCACGATGCTGCCAACTGGACAACCGATGCCGTGCCCACAGCCACCGATGTGGTCTATCTTGACCATTCGGTAGTGGCCGGGACCTACACAGTAGATATCAGTGCCGGGGATGCCCTTGGCCTGAAACTGATTATTGATGCCGGGGGCGCCAACGATATTACCCTTAATGTGGGCAATACGCGCACCCTGGACATCGAAGAGTTTTTAGCGATTATCGATGGCTCATTGGTGCAGCAAAATACCAGTACCATCCGCCTGGCCGGTAGTTTTTCCAATTCGGGCACCTATACGGCCAACAACAATACTTTTATCCTTGATGGCACCTCGGGGGTTTACCCGTTTAACACCAATGCCGATCCTTTTTATAACCTGACCATTGATGCTGCCGGGGCCCAGTATAACCTGGAAAATAACATTACGGTTAATGGCAATATTAACTTGTTGGGCGGTACTTTCAGTATCATTGGCAATAAGCGTATAACCCTTAATGGTAACTGGAACACCAATGGCGGAACGTTTTCCCCCGGATCGGGTGAAGTGCGGCTGGCCGGTGCTGCCGGTACCCAAACTATTTACGGGGCGGTTTTCTATAACCTTAACATCCGGAATGCCGGCAATAAACAATTAACCTCTAATATCCAGATTAATAATGATATCACGTTTGATGCTTCCTTTACAGGCACTTTTGATGCGCAGCAATATATTGTTAAGGTGGGGGATGATTGGTTTAATAATGTTGGTGCGACAGCCTTTACACAAACAGGTACCGGGGCGGTAATTCTGGATGGCGGCAGTGGCCAGGTAATTGCCGGCACGGGCACAACTACGTTTAACACCCTGTTTTTCTCCGGCACCGGTGTCAAGATTATTCAAACTTCAATTACAGTTAATAGTGATATGAATATCCTGGCCGGCCTGGCCCGGGTGGAGATTGATCCGGGGGTTACGGTTACCGGTACCGCTACGGGCACGCTCGCACAAACCGGAGGGCAATTGCGTATAGAAGGAAACAACTTTCCGTCAACTTTTGGCACCTACAACCTGACAGCCGGGGAAGTGTTTTATTATGCCAATATCGATCAGGATATTTTCTCCACCACCTATTTTGATTTACGGGTGGGCCGGGTGAATGCCGGCAATACCCCCGTAAAAACCTTGCTCGGGGATATTACCGTGAATGATGATATTATACTCAACGATGCCGAGATAACCCTGAACGCCAACAATTTCACCATCAACCTGGAAGACGCCCTGGCCATTCCCACAGGAGGGCAGCAGGTAAACTGGGGTACCGCAGGCGGTACCGGTACCCTTAACCACTTTGGTGATTACTGGGGCATTGACCCCGATATTACCGGGTTCAACAACCTTATCCTTGGGGGCACAGGAGGGAAATACATGAACAATAACCTGACGATAACCGGTGATGTAACCATTCAGGATGGCCTGCTGCTTGACATGAATGGCAATACCATGACCGGCACAGCCGGTAAAACATTTACCATGCTGGGCGCAAGCCGGGTAATCACCGACAATATTGCCGACCCCTTGCCGGCTTTTCCGGATAGCTTTGGCACCTATAGTTTGGCAACCACAAGCCAGGTGGTCTTAAATGGTAGTGGCAACCAAATCATTTATACCGTACCGGTGTACGGGCGCTTAGATGTAAATGCCAACGGCAACGCCACCCTTGATGGCAACCTGAATGTTGACGGTGATTTTTATATGAATAACAATGCCACGCTGGTGGATGGCGGTTTCAATATGAACTTTGCCGGCAGCATTGTGGATATCCGCGATTACTCGCCTACAGCCGGCACTACCGTAACCCTGGATGGCGGGGATCAAACCTTACGGGATGTGGATTCCACTAACCCGGACTACCTCGATTTTGCCAATCTGGTTTTTGCCGGTACCGGTACCAAATCATTAACCGATGGCCAGGATTATTATCGTGTAAGCGGTAACCTCACGGTAAATGCCGGGGTAACCGTAACCCTGAGCCGCAATATGGATTTTTCAGGGGCTAATTTTACCAACAATGGCACGTTTAACCATACGGCCAATACGCTTAACTTCAACGGTACAGCCAACCAAACTATCGACCCCGGGGCCGACCACAGTTTCCAGACAACAAGGTTTGAAAATCCGGGGGGTACCAAAACAGTTGTTAATAACGGCCTGAATATTGATGGGGGACAACTTGAACTACTCAATTTTGCCAGTATCGACTTTGGCAGCCTCACCCATTACCTGGCGATTACCAGCCTCAACCTTGACGGCACCGCAAACGTGGTAACAGCCAACGCCTCTGTTGTCTGGGACCGGCTGGGTACGCAAATAATCGATATCAACGCTACCTTTAAAGATATAACCTGTGCCGGTAATGGTACCAAATACTTTATCAATACCCTGACGATTGATAACATGACCATTAACAATGGGGTAACCTTGTCGATGTCGAACGATGGCGGCACCACTGTTGGTACGTTTAACGTGCGCGGCAACTGGCAGAACAATGGTTTGTTTACGGATTTTACCTCTACAATTGCCTTTGAAAGTACCGATGGTGTGGCCAAGACCATCGATAATAATGGGTATGATTTCTATAACGTAACGTTTAACCAGACGGACGTTAATGCCAGGACATACACCTTGCTTTCCGACCAGACCATTCAGGAAGACCTCACCATTGGCAACGGTGCTACCCTGGACTTAAATGGCTTTAACCTTACCCTTGGTAATAACGACCCCGGTAACCCCGATGCTGAGTTTCATGCCGTGGCTGCCGGGGCTACCTTAACCGTGGGCCCGGGCTCAACCCTGTTTTTTGATGCTACCGATAACGGTGCTGATGATACCAACGATCCTGACCCTACCCTTGCCGTAAGCGGCACCCTTAACCTGGTGGGCACCAATGGCAGCCTGGCGCGGATAGACCGCATTTCAGGGGCCTATCGTATTGACATTGATATCCTGTCGGGCGGTACGGTAAACGCCCGTTATTACGAAATATCCACCCTGGTTGCCCAGGGCTTTGACGTACGGGCCGGGGCTAATGTGGCCGTGAGCGACCCCAATAATAATTTTTCCGATGGTACCTGGACGGGCATCAGCACTGCTGCCACCGGCAATTATGTTTACCTTAATTTTGAGGCAGATGCTACCGGGCTAAGCGATATCAACAATGTTACGTTTAACCATTCAGGTGCTCCTGTGCAAGGAGTGCATTTTAATGTGCGCAGGTCAGGGACAGCTACGGGTACAGTTACCTTTGCCGGTACGGTTAATGGCTTGCTGGCCGGAGAACCTTATGAAGACGATGGTGGCGGTGTAAACAATCCGGGACTTATTGTCTGGCCGGTTTTAACGCAAACCAACTGGACGGGTGCGGTGAGTACCGACTGGTCGGTGGCCGGCAACTGGGATAACGGGGTGCCGGACAATACCCGGGAGGCCATCATTGGCCTGCAAGTGAATAATCCGGTTATCAATGCCACCTCCGGGGATGGCAATGCCAAATCGGTTACCATTACCAATGGTATTTTAACCTTAGATAATGGCAACAACCTGGTAATCACCCAGGACCTTATCATCGGCCAGGGCAGTGCCAACGGTATCCTGGCCGTTGCTGATGCCACTTCGGGTATTTTTGTAGGAGGTGGGCTGACCATCGGCAGCAACGGTATCTATATACCGGGCAATGGTACCATTACCTTTAATGCCCCTGGCGGTACGGTTTCTATCATCCCTAATAATGCTTCGTTTGCCAACCTTACCTTTACCGGGGCAGCTACTTATCTGATGACAGGCGCCAGCATCGATATTAATGGCGCAATGAATATTACCAACGGCATTTTTTCTTTCTCTACCAATAATTATACAGCCACTGTGGCAGGCGATATCCTGAATACCGCCCCCGGCTCTTTCAGCACTGTTTCCAGCGGCACGGTAGTGCTTGATGGGGGCACCCAGACCATCAAGGATGTTACCTTTGATAACCTGACGGTTGCGGGTACCGGTACCAAAACCCTGCAAGGTGCTGTAGCCGTAGATGGCGACCTGCTGGTGAATTCTACCCTGAGTGCCGGTACGGCAACCCTTACCATGAACGGTAATGTAACCATTGCCGCAGCCGGAACGTTTAACGATGGCAATGGTACCCATATATTTAATGGCCTTAACTGGACCGGTACAGGGGCTTATACCGGTTCGGGTACTATAATTTTTAACCGTACCGGTAACCAATATATTTACGCCAGCAAATTCAATACGCTGGACCTTGCCGGTACCAATAACAAGTATTTATATGGGGATACCGATATTGCCGGGGACCTTATCTTTCGCAGCTCAGTAGCTTCTATCCGGCTTGAGTATTCATTGTTTACCAATACCAGCGGTACAGGTACCTTAACCACGGAAGCCGGGGTGAACGTCTATGTGCTGGGTACCAATAATTATCCGGCCGGGTTTGGCACCTATGCCCCCGATGCTAACAGCCTTACCCGTTATGAAGGGACTAACAACCAGACGATAAGAGGTGTTCAGTATGGTAACCTATACCTGCTTAATGCCAATACCAAGACCCTGGGGGGCACTATTGATGTAGATGGCTATTTGCGCTTTAATACCGCCACGTTAGATGTAAGCGCCAGCAATTATGAGATAAGATTGGCCGGGGAATGGGATAACAACAACGGAGGTTCCTTTATCGCCCGCAATGGCCGGGTTATCCTCGATGGCGGTGCCAGTGGCTTCCAGGAGATTCGGGCCGATATAACCGGCACCAAAGATTTCTATGATCTGGTGATTGACAAATCGGCAGGAACAGCCCGTTATCTGGCCTGGGGGGTTGATATAACTATCCTGAATGACCTTACCGTACAAAACGGGGCTTTCCGAAACGAATACACCAACCGCAGTATTTACGTGCAGGGTAACCTGAATTGTATTGCCGGTACGGTAGAAACCGATGGTAAATTTGTGTTAAACAAGGCTTCGGGAACCGGCCTGCTCACAGCCAATGGCTCGGTGTTCTATGACCTGGAGGTAAATACCGGAGGCACCTACCTGCTGCAGGATGATTTGGAAGTAAGCAATTTGTTTACCGTGAGCAACGGTACGTTTAATGCCAATGGCAAACTCGTTAAATTGGGTGATTACCTTGATGTGATTAATATTGCCGGTACCTACATTGCCGGGGCTGGTGGCAGGCTTGAAATTGGCAACCAGGCTTCACTTACGGTAACGCCCACCGGTACCCTGGAGCTTGTCGGCACCTCCGGGTCACCGGTGACGATAACCCGTAAAACCACCGGCACTTACAACTTTACCGTTCAGGGAGCAATCAGCGCCCGTAACTACCTGTTTGAGTTTATGGGCACCAATGGCATTAAGGTTGAGAGCGGGGCTACAATCAATGCTACCAATAACTTTAGTGACGGCACTTTTACCAATGGCCCTTCTGGTGGCGTAATGTTGAATATAGAAACTACGCAAAACCTGACAGGCAACCCCGGCCGTATTGAGAATGTAGTTTTTGCTACCAACCCGGGTGGTGGTGCCTACAACGTAGCAAAAGTTACCGCCAGCAGTGGTACGGTGGAGTTTTATGCAGCTACCGGCTCCTTTGCCGGGGCAGATTTTGAGAATGACCCCAATAACCTGATTATCTGGACGGGCCCGGAAACCCTTACCTGGACAGCCGGTGCGGGTACAGACGATTGGTTTACTGCCGGTAACTGGCAATCGAGCCTGGGAGGCAACAAAGTGCCCACGGCCACCGACATTGTGATTATTGATGCTACCCCGGTGATCCAGCCGCTGATTACCACAGATGCAACGGCCGTGGCGAAAACCGTAACCATCGACCTTGGGGCCATTCTTACCCTGCAAACCGCTGCCGATGGCGCCCCTGACCTGGATATCAGCGGAGATTTAACCATTAATGGCTTCCTGATAACTACCGGGGTAAATGATAAAATAAGGGTTAGCGGGGCCTGGACAAGGGGGACTTCAGGCTCTTTTAGTAGCGGTTATGATAGTAAGGTTGTCTTTGCCAGTTCGGGAGGGGTAGATGTGATTAATAACGGCACCTCGCCCTTCCACCATGTAACCATTGAATCAGGTAGCTTTCAACTGGGCAGCAATACGGTGGTAAATGGCAGTTTTACGGTGGCTGCCGGGGCTTCTTTTGATTTGTCTGCAGCCAATTATCCGCTTGAGGTAGGTTATCATTTCACCAATGCCGGTAGCTTTAATGCCCGCCAGGGTACCCTGAAGCTGGCCAGTTCCGCGGCCCCTTCCAATTTTGATGCCGGGGGGGCGGTATTTTATAATATCGTGGTTGATGCCAATACTTCTTCTGCCAGTACCCTGATGCTCAGCGATGTAACCCTTACCAATGACTTTACCTTAAGCAGCGGGATATTCAGTTTAAACAATTATACCTTGAATATGGGGGATGGGGCAGGTATCGACCAAATGGTGATTTCTGGCGGTACTTTCCTCGCCTCTGGCACCAGCACACTCAACATAGGGAATGGCACTAATCTTACCATGACCGGGGGCAGGTTTGTGCTTAACGGCACCGATGCTGCTAATGTGGCCGTAATGCGCAGCCAGTCGGGTACGTATAGTGCAACCTTTAGTGGCGGTAATGCCGACTTTGAGTATTACGAAATCCATAACCTGAATGCCAATGGTTTATACCTGCAATCGGGTGTAACATTACATACCACCAAAAACTTCTCCTATGGGCTGTTTGCCGATGGTACCTCCGGGGGGCGTTACCTGTTGCTGGAAAATGACCTTGCTGCCGATGCAACCGTGAACAATGTGGTGTTTAGTGCCGGCCCGGCAGTAAATGTTAAACGACTAACAGGGGCCAACAATTATATTTTCAATGATGCTTCGGGCGTCCTGGCCGGCTCGGCTTTTGAAGACGACAACCCGCCCAATGGCGATACCGATGGCCGCATTCGCTGGACCTATACCTCGTTGATTATCTGGGCCGGGGCTACCAGTTCCGATTGGAATACCGGCTCTAACTGGTCGGGCGGTGTTGTGCCAACCTCCGCCAACGATGTGCGCATTCCTTCCGGTACGCCATTTTCCCCTGTTTTAAACAGTGGTGCCGATGGTACCACCAAAGACCTGACTATCGAAGCGGGAGCTACTTTGACCTTCGATGGCAGTAACCTCCTGGATTTGAATATCAGTGGTTCTATGCTTAACTCAGGTACCTTTAATCATACCAGTGGTGATGTACGGGTGAGTGCTAATTGGAGCAATGCAGGTACCTACACAGCTACCTCCCATGCAACTACTGTGGTCCATATGGATGCGGTATCCGGTACAGTACAAATTCAGACCGGGGGCAGCGCCTTCTGTTCGCTCGATATCAACAGCGATGCTGTCGGTGATGGTACTGCCGTATTCCAGACAGTTGATCCTATCGTAACCAACTGCAACTTTTCCCTGAAAGATGGCACCTTGCAGATCATGGATCCGGCCCATACCATTACCGTAAATAACACCTCGGGTACCACTGTATTTGATGTTCAAACCGGAGGAACCTTTGTGCATGGCAACGGTACTGTATATATTCAGTCCAATGGCCTTGGTGTTTTCGTCCGGTCGTTGGGTTCTCCACTCTATAACCTGACTACATCCGGCACGGTGGCGGTTACCCTGGATGACGTGATGACCATTGAGAATAACCTTACCCTGGGTGCTCCCACCAGCACTACTTCCCTGACCCTGACCCTGAGGGGAGACCTGGCCAACACGGCAGCCTTTACGGCCGGAACCAGTACCGTAACGCTGAACGGTAGTGCTACCCAAACGGTTTCGTCAACAGGCGGCATTAGTTTTAATAACTTAACGGTCAACAACAGTTCGGGGCTACTCCCTCAGGTAATATACAATAACCCTGTAACGGTTACCGGTACTTTAACCCTGACCGATGGCATAATAGCCACTTCCAGCAGTAGTGCTCTGCACCTCAATAATGGCACCCTTAGTGGTGGCTCAGCCAATAGTTATGTTGATGGCCCCATGCAGATTACCGGTTCCGGGAATTTGCTTTTCCCGGTTGGAGATGGCTTGTTTTATGCCAGAATTGGTGCTGAGTCATTGTCTGGTACTAATGGCTTTACAGCTCAGTATTTTGATGCCCCGGCCCCTAATGCCGGCAATATCAGCCAGGCAGGGGGGCAGTTAAACCATGTAAGCGGGGCCGAATACTGGGATTTGACCCGCACTTCGGGCACCTCCGATCCGTTGGTACGCCTGTACTGGGAAGACGGCACCCGCAGCGATATCACCGACCTGACCGGTAATGACCTGGTGGTAGCCCACTATACCGGGGGCAACTGGCAAAGTGAAGGGCAGGGAAGCATTACGGGTACCGTGGCGGCCGGTACTGTACTGTCGGCCTCAACCTTAACCTCGCTCAGCCCCATTACTTTCGGTTCGGCCTTTGGTTTCAATGCCCTGCCGGTGGAGTTGCTTAGCTTTGAAGCCAGCGTAATTGACCGTACGGTGGCGCTTACCTGGGTAACAGCAAGTGAAAACAATAATGATTTCTTTACCTTGCTGCGCTCGAAAGACGGGCAGGATTTCGAAGCCATAGGGCAGGTGGCCGGGGCTGGCAACAGCACTGCGGCCATTACCTACAGTTATGTGGATGAACGGCCTTACCAGGGGTTATCCTACTACAAACTGGTGCAAACCGATTTTGATGGCACGGAGGCAGAAGTTGGCCTGGTATTGGTGAGCATGCCCGATAACCCGCAAGAGTTGACGATAGCCGTGTACCCTAATCCTTTTGCTGCCGATGAGGTATATGTAAACCTGGCTGGCCTTAACGAAGAAGAGGTGGTGCAAGTGGCGGTAGTGGATGAATTTGGCCGCCAGTATTATCTAACCCGTCAGCAAGCCGATGATGCCGGCTACCTGAACTTTACTATTCCCGGTACCGGCAACTGGCGTTCAGGCCTTTATGTCATCAGGGTACTGGCAGAAAAAGGGGGCATACAAATGAAAATTATTAAGTTGTAGCAGCAGTTGAGAAAATACCTGGTATTCTTGCTCCTTGGGGTATTGGTTGGGGCTTGTAACAGAACCGCTGATAAAATAAATGCGGTTATTCCCCCAAAGGGCCAGGCAACCGTATTTATTGCCGGGGATATAACAGACACCTTATTGTACAACTGTACGTTTACCTTTGTAATAAACCCGAATAACGCATAGGTTACGTTGGAGTTTTTTATGAGTAACCCATTGGTTACCAGCACCGTGCTTGTGCTTAACTTAACCCGGATTATTCACGAAAATCGTGAATAATGATGTAAA
Organism: Cyclobacteriaceae bacterium; assembly: GCA_026989505.1. Lineage (GTDB taxonomy): Bacteria > Bacteroidota > Bacteroidia > Cytophagales > Cyclobacteriaceae > S012-113. The sequence continues at coordinate 14,695 of JALSJF010000033.1, read as the reverse complement.
TCAACTGCCAAACGATTGTTTGTCAGTTAATTACATCAGGGTTAACCCTGATGAGTGCAAAATATTTTACCCTCAAATTTGGGTCATGCTTAATCTTTGAGTCATCCTGTATTTTGTGCATAACATGTTGTTTTACACTATTTTGCAGTTCATCAGCCCTGTGGGCGAAAAATTCATATGAATTTTTCGGGTTAAACTATTTTAGTAGTGCTGCACCGTTTAGCGAAGGGTTGGATTATTATAGCAATCCGTCCGGAAGTCCCGGGCCAGGCTTGTTTGCCGTTTTTACTACGGCTGACGGGCATTATCAAATTGATACCCCAAAGGTGCCGGGTGGCAGGTTATTGATGACCCGGATAACTGATACCCGCATAACAGCGGATTTTGAATTGGCTATGCTAACCTTAAACCCGCCAATTCAACAAATACGTATTACCGGCAGGCTTGATGCAGCAGGGGAAACACAGCGGCCCTGAACGGTCAGGGATGTTTTGTGCCTCCCGGAGTTATAGCCATCTGTTTTCCCCTGCTTAGCAGGTAAGGCGAGTGTCCCCTTTTTGCTTAATTGCCCGGTTTTTACTATCTTCAAGGGTTATGGTGAAAAATTACAGAGGTGTTGAGCGGGCCAAACCGCCAAAAACTATCGAAAAACCGGTTACCGTGGGTGATTACATGACCAGGCGGCTGGCTACCTTCCGGCCGGAGCAAACCATGGACCAGGTGGTGGATGTGTTACTGGCCAAAAAAATATCCGGAGGGCCGGTAGTGGATGAAAACAATAACCTGGTGGGGGTTATTTCAGAAGGCGATTGCCTGAAACAGGTGGTAAAAGGCAAATACAATAACATGCCAACCCTGTCGGGCCAGGTGCGGGACTATATGGCTACGGAGGTTAAATTTGTAGCCCCTGACCTGAACATATTTGAGGTGGCACAGATGTTTCTCAACCTGCGCTTAAGACGGTTCCCGGTGCTAAAAGACGGCAAACTGGTTGGCCAGATCAGCCAGAAAGATGTGATGCGCGCCATGATCGGGCTGCATGGCGGGTGAAGGGGAAAACAGTTAACATAAACAGGTGTTTGCCCAGGCCAACCCCTGATATGGGAACTATCATGCAAGGCTAAACCTGTTGTAGTGAGGCTTGCTGTCTATGTGGGAAAAAAATGATATAGGAAAGAATTAGCTTTACAAACCATAGCAAGGTACAAATAAGGTACAAATCAGTGCCTTATATTGCTAAACAGTACAAAAGAAAATAGTTTCTTTACCAAACCAAAAAGTCTGAATTACAGGCCTGTACATTGTTTGCAATACGTTTGATAGCTGGTTGTTTTGTGCCGGTTACTTGCCGATACAAAACTTGGAAAATATGGTATCCAGCAGGTCGTCCGTGGTGATTTCACCGGTAATTTCACCGAGATGGTGCAGGGCCTGGCGGATGTCCATGGCCAGTAAGTCGTTGCTGATGCCCCGGGCAATACCTTTGATGACCTGTTGCAGGGCGTGTTCGGTGTGCACCAATGCTTGCTGATGGCGCAAATTGGTTACCACCGTGCTGCCGGTGTTAAATTCTTCGATATTTACTTTTTGCAGGATAGCTTCTTCTACCCGTACCAGGTCGGCAGCGTTTATAGCGGCAATAGCCAGGGTATGGGGTATTTCCAGAAAGGCCTTGATATGATCCTCTGCTACCTTATCGGCCTTATTGCCCAGGGCCAGGAAGGGTATGGGCTGGCTTTCCAGCCAGGCTATTTCTTCCTTTATTTTGTCGAGTGGTTCGGAGGTAAGGTCAAACAAATACAGGATAAGGCTTGCCTCCTGTAGCTTCTGGCGGGCCTTTTCAACCCCTATGGCCTCAATGGTGTCAGTAGTTTCCCGCAGGCCGGCCGTGTCGATAAAGCGGAAGGCAATGCCGCCCAGGTTGATTTCGTCTTCTATCACATCGCGGGTGGTGCCGGCAATTTCCGAGACAATGGCCCGCTCTTCTTTAAGCAGGCCGTTTAGCAAGGTTGATTTACCGGCATTGGGCTTGCCGGCAATTACGGTAGGAATGCCGTTTTTGATCACATTGCCAATCTCAAAACTATCAATCAAACCGGTAATCTTAACCAGCAGGTTATTAACCAGCTTTTGCAGCTCTTCCCGGTTGGCAAATTCTACATCTTCTTCACTAAAATCGAGCTCCAGTTCAATCATTGAAGCAAAGTGGATTAATTCCCCGCGCAGCTCCTTGATTTCTTTGGCAAAGCCCCCGCGCATTTGGTTGAGGGCAGCTTTACGGGCGGCCTCTGAATCAGCATGGATCAGATCGGCAACAGCTTCGGCCTGGGTGAGGTCGAACTGGCCGTTTAAGAAGGCCCGCTGGGTAAATTCACCGGGCCTGGCCATGCGGGCGCCATGGTGGATGATAAGCATCACAATACGTTTTACCACAAACATCGACCCGTGGCAGGTTATTTCCACAATGTCTTCTTTGGTAAACGATTTAGGGCCTTTGAACAGGGTGACCACCACCTCATCAATAATGGTGCCTTCGTCATCGCGGATGGTGCCCACATGTACCGTGTGGCCGGGTTGTGACCGCAGGTCTTTGCCATGAAACAATTGGTTGGCTATGGTTATGGCTTTGTTCCCCGATAAGCGGATTACCGCCAGGGCACCTACCCCTTGCGGGGTGGCCAGGGCTACTATGGTGTCGGTATGCTCATGAACAGACATACTACAAAGGTAATGAAGATGGGAGACCGAAGCTGGAAGCTAGAAGAAAAGTTGGATTTTCTGCATAAAGCTTAATTCTTACTTCCATCAAAAGGATACAGCTCATCAATAGGCGCATACTTATAATCCAGGGCATCTAAGCGAGTAGTGCCAAACCAGGGGCCGGGGGCATCGGTTACCAGAATGGTTTTGGCATAGCCGGTTTCATCAAATCCCCTGCGGAAATGCACCCGTGATTTAACGACAAATACCTCATACTCATCCGGGTTTATGGGGCCAAAACGCAGGCGCTCGGGCGAGGTTATTTGTGTATAGGCTGGGGTAATTATAAGGGTGTTACTGTTGCCAAAATCTACCACAGCAATATGTTCATACGAGCTAAAAGGGCCAAAATACGTCAATTTTCCGGCAATTTTAACCGGCTTTCCTGCTTGTTCACCGGTATAGCCACCAACTTCCATAGCAAAGTCATCGCCAGCCTTGGCGTTGCTTTCTTTTAGTTTGGCCAGGGCATGAATATCAGTAAGACAAGCGTATAATACACCTGCAACTTTATTGTTGATGAGCTGTTGCAGTATCCAGGTGGCATCTCCGGGGCGGTCGGAGTAATCACCCAGCACCACTGGAGTTTGCCCGGTTTTAATGGCCTTGACGGTCTTGTTAACTGCTTCCTCGGGCATAGGAAATTTGCCTAAAGCAAAATCCTCTCTTATCCGCCAGATGTACCCGGCCATATCCTCGGCAATAGAGTCTGCCAGCTGCTGGTTATCATTGGTTACAACATGTACCGTAGCGCCAACATCCGGCACATCCGACCATGGGAACCCGTAGAATACGTTAACATAGGTGTCGGGCTGGCGGGCTTCCCAGCGTCTGGCCCGTTCCATTATTTTCATTGAGGGCGCCTGGCCGGTCCACTGCAATACGGTAGCGGTAATCACGGGTGGCTTACGGGTGGCCGTGGTAGCCTGGTAATCCCCCTGCATAGCGCGGAAAAGATAGCGGGCTGCCCTTTCACCCTGTAAAAAAGCATCGTAGTGAGGGTAGCGTTTGGTAACAAAAGCCGCATCGGCCCATTGTAAGAATTCACCGTCTTCGTTACCATGCAGATCGAAAGTGCCGACAATGGGCACGCCTTTACCCACTACCTCCCGTACCCTGCGGGCAATCTCTGCCTCTGGCCGGGGTACACCACGCACGGCCATGGCCCCGTGCAGGGCCAGGTAAACCCCATCTACAGGCATTTTGGCTTGCAGTCCGGCAATAATCATCTGCATAAAATGCTCGAAACTTTCTTTGCTGTTCCAGCTTCTGGAGGAGCCGCCAAACACACTGCCGGGGGACTTTATGCCAACCAGGGTTAAGCCGTCAAAAAGTCTGGCCCCATGAACAAACCCCCGGGTGTAACCAGTTGCGGTAAGAACGTCTTCTGCCGCAATAACACGCCAGTCATCAATTTCAGTATCACCTCCGGGGCAAAACGTGCAGGTTTCGTGCTGGTACTGGATGACGGCCACACGGAATTTTGCCGGGTGTTGACCTTTGTTTGACGAACATCCTGACAGCAATGCTACCAGACTGATAAAACTGAAAATCATTAGCGTATGTTTCATTTTAGGATATGCCTGTTTGTTTCCGGAAATAAAGTTGCGGATACTGTAGGATACAGGCAATATGAATTACGTTAGTGGTAAACAGCCTGCCTGCTGTGGGGCCGTACAGCAAACAAATTTTACCAATCAGGCTTATTGGGGTCTTTCTTCTTTTTGGCTTTGCGCCTGTTCTGCTGCAGGTACTGCACCTCGTTGTTTTTCATTGCCTCGAGGATCAGGCGGGCCTTTTCTTCGCTGATTTTCATCTCTTTCAGTTTCTCCTCATCAATGGCTTGTGGCTGGTCTTTTTGCCCTTTATCCTGTTCTTCCTGCTGTTGATCTTCGGCTTTTTGCTCTTCCTGTTGTTGTTTCTGTTCCTTGTTTTCCTGTTGTTGCTTATCCTGTTGCTGTTCTTGTTCTTGTTGTTGTTTATCCTGCTGCTCCTGTTCCTGTTTTTCTTGCTGCTGCTGTTGTTCCTTGTTTTGATCTTTATCCTGCTGCTGCTGTTGCTCCTTGTTTTGTTGCTCTTTGTTTTCCTGATCTTTATTCTGTTGCTCCTTATTTTGTTGCTTATCTTGTTGCTCTTCCTGCTCTTTGGTTAGCTTCTTCAGTAGCTCATAATTATAGCGGGCATCGGCATTGTCCGGGTTGGCCTTCAGGGCAGCTTTATAGCTTTGCAGGGCCTCCTGGTATTTTTTTTGCTGAAATTGAATGGCGCCCATTTGCTGGTAGGCGATGGAGCGTATTTCTTTGTTGGCACTTTCCTGCAACGAAGCATAAGTTTGCCAGGCATTGGTGGTGTCGTTGAGCAAATATTGACTGTTGGCCAGGTTCAATAAAACCCTGTCGTCTTCTACACCCAAGGAGTCTTTCAAAAAGAGGTATTTTTCACGGGCCAGGGCATAGTTTTTTTGCAGATAAGCTTTTTCTGCTTCTTTTTTGGCTTTATTTATCCGGGCAATTTTGTCCAGGTCGGTAAATGGATTGATAACCAATAAGATAATCAGCAAATACTTCATATTTTAATGGTTTTTACGGTGGTGAGCAAATCAAGCATCAGTAATAGTAACGCAACCGATAGAAAATAGATATACTTATTGGCCGAAACATCAATCATGCGGGCATCGCGTAGCTGGCCTTCCACCTCGTTGATGGTGTTGATAAGCCGGGCCACATCGTTTTGCCGTTGGTTAATTTCAAAGTATTGGCCTCCGGTGCGGGCCGCCAGTTCTTTTAATGACTTGCGGTTGAGTTTAGAAATCACCTCTTTGCCGTTTTTATCCCGCTTAAAGCCGTTGGCCGTTTTTATTTTACTGCCTTTGGTGGTGCCCACACCCAGGGTAAACAATTTTATTCCGCGGTCTTTTATCTCCTGGCGGACATTGGAGGTCTCTTCACCAAAGTCTTCGCCATCGCTGATTAGAATAATTACCTTGGCTTTGGCATCAATGGCCGATTCATCGGTATCGAGTTTCTCCAGCGCCAGTCTCAGGGCGGGCCCGAAATCGGTGCCGGTGTTGGGTACCAGGTTGGTGCCCAGGGTTCCGATAAACAGGTTTAAGGCCGATTGGTCATAGGTGAGCGGGCATTGCACAAAAGCTTCGGAGGAAAAGATGATCAGGCCAATGCGGTCGGAATTAAACGCATCTACAATGTTGGTCAACTCATATTTTACTTTTTCCAGGCGGCTGGGCTGGATGTCCACAGCGTTCATCGACTGCGATAAGTCAACGGCAATCATGATATCCTTGCCTACAGCTTTAATTTCTTTGCTGTCGCTGCCAAAGGAAGGGCCCAGCAAAGCCACAATAGCCAGCGCCAGAAAGCCCGTCCGCAGTAAAAATTTAGGTAATACGGGGCCGTGGGCCGTGCCGAGGTATCTGCTCAGCCGGAATACCCTGGCCGTATAGAGGATGTAGGCCAGCAGAAAAATGCCGGTGATAATGTACTCGAAGGTGCCTAAATGATAAAACCAGATCATAGCTGTTATTGCAGACGGCAAATATAGTTGAAATGTTTGGTGCCGGGAAAGAAAATTTGCGGCCGGCCGGGCAAACATTTACTTCCGTGGCTCCCTACGGGAAAATGTGATAATAAAGGCCATCATGCCCAGGGCAATGGCCAGGATCAGGTAGCCACTTTGGCTCTGCCAGCCAATGTACATTACCAGGCCTGCCAGGATGATAAAAAGGTTATTGACCAGGAAGAATTTATACAACGAGGAGGTGCCTTTAGCACGGAACAATAAAGTACCATAAAACAGAAACCACCCTGCGGCCAGGTACAGGAGATAATCAAGCTTAACGATTCCCAGGCCACCGGCAGCAAAACAGGCAACCAGCAGCAAAGCGAAGAAGTAGGACAGCAGGCGGAATAACTTAGTTTTATGGCGCATAATATGATCGGGTAGAATATATTATCAAAACTAAAATTAATTAATCACCGGTAAATATTCCGGTATCCTGCAAAAGAATTACGCTACACAAGCCTTCTTATTCAGAAGATTTTTATAACCTTTGTGCTTTATTCAGGATGACATGCTAGAGAAACTAAAGGCTAAGTGGGGGTTGAAGACAAACTGGGATATAATTGCTGTACTGATTGTATTTTCCATCTCCGGCTCCTCGATTATGTTCGTCAAGCCTTTATGGTATCACCTGTTTGGGGTTACTGATGCCACACCTACCTGGCTAAAGGTGATTATCTGGCTGGCCATGGTTTTCCCTACTTATCAGGCATTTTTGCTGATTTACGGCTTTATTTTCGGCCAGTTTAAGTTCTTCTGGGCCAAAGAGAAGAAAATGGCGATGGCCATTGGCCGTTTATTCGGCAGGCGTAAGGATAAAGCCCCGGACTAAGGGTACAGGCTTTATTTGCTTTTAATACTTCTTGATGCGGCCAGCTTTACAGCTTCATAGGCATTTACTATCCCCCCTGAAACGGACAGGTCGGCAAAATCCACTTTCTCGTCTTTCGTACCGGGCTTAACAACCATTAGCCCGTCAAATTTACGAGTTGACTGCATCAGGATATCTTTTAAATCGGTGGCAGACAGATGAGGGTAATAGCTAAGTACCAGGGCCGCCACCCCGGCCGTTACCGGAGAGGCCATGGAAGTACCCTGGGCGCTTTCATACTCATTTTCGGGGGCAGTAGAGTAAATTTCTACCCCGGGGGCAAACAGGTCAACGGTGTTTTTACCATAATTAGAGAAATCAGCGGCCAGTTTTTCGCCCTCGCCCCAGGCCGAGGCGCCCACCTCAAGCCAGTTTTGGGCCACTTTCTTTTTGCCGAGCTTTTTGGTGGGGAAGTTGTTTTCCACATCGGTGTTTTTACCGGAGTTGCCGGCTGCGTGCACTAACAGTACCCCATGCGCCTGGGCATATTTTACGGCTTTATCAACATAATCTTTATGCGGTGAATAGGCCTTGCCAAAGCTCATGTTAATTATTCTGGCCCCATTGTCCACGGCATAAAAAATAGCATTGGCTACGTCTTTGTCATGCTCATCACCATCAGGAACGGCCCGCAGGGCCATAATACGTACATTACCGGCAATGCCGTCAATGCCGATACCATTACCCCGTTTGGCGGCAATAATACCGGCCACATGGGTGCCGTGGAAATTATCGGTATCAATACCTTTTACATCATTATTGCCATAGCCTTTTTCTTCCAGGTTGCCGGGGTCATCGCCTACAATAGTACGGGCGTCAAAGTCAAGGTTATAGCCAAATTGCACCTGGATGTCATAATGGTTGGCGGCTTCTTCCAACTCGCCAATAATGCCGTCCAGTTCGGCATCGCCAATCATCATTAATATATTGCCCATCAAGTTGGTGGCCAGCATGATCTTTTCATCGGGCGAGTCCACTGTTTGCAGCAGTTCCAGGCTCAGTTCATCCACCCCGAGGTAAGCCGTCATCAACCGGTTGGCGCTTTCAATGGTCCTGCGCAGGCTGTCGTAGAAATCACGCTGGGAGATAGCTTTCTGTAGTCCCTCCTGATAACCCTTTTCTATTTCCAACCAGTACTGGTAATCCGCCTTTTTTGAGGGTTTTTTAGGTGCATAGATTGGTTTTAGCCTGCGGTATTCGCGGGTAACTTCGTAGTTGTCGGGGCCAACGTTTAGCCCATCCCTACCGCCCAGGAAGTTCCACCCGTGGATGTCATCAACATAGCCGTTATCATCATCATCAATGCCATTGCCGGGAATTTCACCGGGGTTGGTCCAGATAACTTCGTGCAGGTCTTCGTGGTCAATGTCAATCCCGGAATCAATTACCGCCACGATTATGGTTGTTGCTTCTTTGCCCTTGAGCATTTCGTAGGCCTCGTCAGTGCTCACACCATTAACTTTATCGGTTTTGGGGTCTTCGTTGAACCAGTTTTTGGGTGGGAAATCTTCCTGTAAGCTTTGGGCAAAGCTGTCGGTAGTAATAAAAATTCCAAGTAAGAATAGAAGTTTTAAGGTTATCTGCATGGTCTTGTTTGAATTTTAACGGGCAACAAATGTAGGGCCAAATGTTGTGAATCCGGGGCTTGACGAGGTTAAATTATTAATTGTTAGCTGTTATTGGTTAGCAGGAGGTGGCTGACGGTTGTTGGCGGGCTATCTGCCCAGGCCTTGTAACCTTATTTCGGTTAGTCTGCGTTTGGTATCACGGGTAAAATCGCCTTTCATCATCCAATCGAAGTAAGAAGGTTCTGCTTTTAGCACCTCGGCAACAGGCTTGCCGCGGTGTTTGCCGAAATTAAAGACAATCTCCCCGTTACGGTCATACACCATGCGCCCGGCCAGGTCAACCATTTTGGCGAAGGTTAGCTGGTGCAGTTGCTCCATATCGTTGGCAAAAACGCCAATTTTCTTACCGAGGTTATCTTTTACTTCCTGGTTATCGTAGCGGTCAACCTGGGCTTCGAGCACGGCCACGGTGGCCAGGGTATCGGCCTCGGCACTATGGGCGTTGTCAAGGTCTTTGTGGCAATAAAATTTATAGGCAGCCGAGAGGTTTCTTTTTTCCATCAGGTGAAAAAACTTCTGGGCGTCAATCAGTTTGCGGTTTTTAATATCAAAGCCCACATCGGCCCGCAAAAATTCTTCTACCAGCATGGGTACGTCAAACTTTATTACATTAAATCCGCCCAAATCACAGCCCTCAAGCCATTTGGCCAGGTTTTTGGCTACTGCCTTAAATGTGGGGGCATCGGCCACATCCTTATCGTAGATACCATGAATAAGGCTTGATTCGTAGGGAATGGGAATGGTGGGGTTGATACGTTGGGTACGCACCTCTTTTTCCTGGTTGGGGTGGATCTTCACAAAGGAATACTCGATTATCCGGTCTTGCGAAATACTGATACCGGTAGTTTCGAGGTCGAAGATTACCAGCGGGTTTTTGAGGTTTAAGGGCATAAAGCAGGGTTCTTAGAATGTATTGCCGAGGTCGAGGCCACCAAAATTGGCCGAGCTCATGAGTAAAACGTTTTTGTTGGCCAAATCAATATTTTTCAACACGGTAGCGAGTTCACCGGCCTCATGTATTACCGTTAAGTTAGGATGGCGGAAGGCTTCTTTTACCTCTTCCGGGGTAAAACCGGGCAGTTTCTTTTGGTTAATGGCTTTGGGGTTGTAATACACAATTGCCCGGTTACAGTATTTCAGGGTACCGGCATATCGGCTGAAAAATGCTTTGTTCAGGCTGCTATAGGTATGCAGCTCAAATACCCCGATCAGGTCACGGTCGGGAAACTGGGTTTTTACTGCTATAGCCGTAGCTTCTACTTTGGAAGGGGCATGGGCATAATCCCTGAATACGGTATAATCATTGCCGCTCTTGAGGACATTTAACCGCAATGCGGGCAGTTCAAAGCTTTTGATTGCCTCATAAAAGTCATCCCCGGTGATGCTCAGCCGGGACAGCACCTCTTTGGCGCCATTCAGGTTAAGCAGGTTGTGCTTGCCGAAAATTTTCAGCTTAATGCGTTCATCACCGTTAATCAGGTAGGTAACCCCGTCAATTATTTCGTGCGGGTGGGTGGTGTAGGGCAGTGGGCGTACATCCGCCCGCTCTTTGCTGCCAATTACCGGGGCCAGGGCGTCTTCATCGTTATACACCAATGTGCCTGCCTTGGGGGTAGCATCGGCAAAGCGGTCGAACTGGCGGACATAATCATCCTCTGTTGGAAACACATTCACATGATCCCAGGCAATGCCGCTGATCAGGCCAATGTGGTGGTGGTAATGCAGGAATTTAGGCGTGGGGTCAATGCGTGAGGAGAGGTACTCGTCACCTTCGATAATAATGACCGGGGCGTCAGACAACTTAACTGTTTCGGCAAACCCCTTAACCCGGGCGCCTACCACATAGTCAAACTCCCGCTGGTGGTAGTTCAACACATGCATGATCATGGCCGTAATGGTGGTTTTCCCATGGCTGCCGGCAATAACAATACGTTGCTTGTGTTGCGCCTGCCGGTAAATAAACTCCGGGAAAGACAGGATTTGCAGGCCCAGTTCCTGTGCTTTGGTTAATTCGGGGTTATCGGCATGGGCGTGCATACCCAACAGGATAATGTCAAGGCTGCGGTCAATCTTTTCCGGGAACCAGCCTTCTTTTTCAGGCAACAGTCCGTGAGCTGCCAGGCGGCCCCTGGAGGGGTCAAAAAACTCGTCATCAGAGCCGGTAACTGTAAACCCCCGATTTTGCAGGGCGATGGCCAGGGCGTGCATTACACTGCCTCCCATGGCAATTATATGTACTCGCTTGTTATTGCTCTCCATAGGTTCAAAAATAGGGTAAAAAATCTCAATTACCGGTGGGTTTTGCCATCCACTTGCCAATCAGTAGTCGTAAAGGTTATTTTGCAGGTTGCGTAACTCGCGCAGGGCCAGTGGGTCGTTTTGTTTACGGGCCAGGCGGATACCGGCTGTAAGGGTTTTTTCGGCTGCCTGCAGGTCGTTCTTATGGATATAGAGTTCGGCCAGGTGGTAGTAGGTAGGCAGGTAGTCAGGGTGGTCAGCGATTAATGCCTGGTAGTAAGCCAGGGCTTTTTCCGGCTCCGAGGCCTTATATTCGGTAGCCAGGCAATAAATAGTAAAGGGGTCACCGGGCTCGTCTTTAATAAATTGCAATAGTTGCGCTATGCGGTTGTTATTCGTTGCCATATCAGGGTAAAATTACCGTTAAAATTCGCTATCTTCGTGGCAAATTTAAGATGGATTAATTTAACGCAGAGAAAGATGAAAATTTTGGTATGTATAACGCATGTACCTGACACCACGTCAAAGATATCATTTACCGATAATGATACGCAGTTTGATAAAACAGGCGTACAATATATTATTGGGCCTTATGATGATTATGCCATAGCCCGGGCCATGGAGTTGAAGGAGGGTATGGGGGCCGAAGTTACTGTGCTTAATGTTGGCCTGGCCGAAACCGAGCCTACCATCCGCAAAGCCCTGGCCCTGGGCGCTGATGATGCCATCAGGGTAAATGCCGAGCCGGAAGATGCCCTGTTTGTGGCCCAGCAAATTGCTGCCGTAGCCAAAGAGAACGCCTACGATATGATCCTGATGGGCCGTGAGTCAATCGATTTTAACGGGGGGCAGGTGCATGCCATGGTGGGTGAAATGCTCAATTTACCTTCGGTATCCCCGGTAATGAAGCTGGATATTGAAGGCAATACGGCTAAGATGACCAAAGAAATTGAAGGCGGCAAAGAATATGTAGCGGTGGACATGCCGTTTGTGGCCGGCTGTCAGGAACCTATTGCCGAATGGCGGATACCGAATATGCGGGGCATTATGACCGCCCGCTCGAAACCACTTAATGTTATTGAGCCGGTGGGTGACGGTGCCGGCACTACGGTGCAGAAGTTTGCTTTACCACCGGCCAAAGGTGCGGTTAAAATTGTTGACAGTGTGGACGAACTGGTTGACCTGCTCAAGAACGAAGCAAAAGTCCTTTAATACTCATTACTTTAAACAGAATCAACTATGTCAGTTATCGTATATATAGAATCATCAGAAGGAAAAATAAAGAAATCATCACGAGAGGCGGTAAGCTATGCCCGGGCTTTGAACAATGGCGATGTAGTAGCCGTTTCCCTGGAGGCGGTAGAGGATGCCGAATTGGCTTCGGTAGGTAAAAACGGTGCCGGCAAAGTGCTGGTAAGTGAAACAGCCATTGAAACAGCCGAGGCTGCAGCAACAGCCCTGGCACAAGCAGTAAACAGCACCGGTGCCGATACCGTAGTGGTAGCAGGTTCGGCTAGCAGTAGCGTTATTGCCGCCCGGCTGGCCATCAAAATAGGGGCCAGTATGGTTTCTAATGTGGTAGCACTGCCCGATACCGGGGCCGGTTACACCGTGCGCAAGAGCATTTTTACCGGCAATGCCTTTGCTACCGTAGAACTAAAGAAAGCCAATAAAATATTGTCTATCAACAAAAATACCGTGGATATCAGCGAAGATGGCAGTGAGGCCGGGGTAGAGAAATTCAGCCCCGGGATAACAACTGATGATACCCGTGTGAAAATCACCGGCCGGGATAAGGCTACCGGCAAAGTATTGCTGCCCGAAGCCGATATTGTGGTTTCCGGTGGCCGAGGGCTTAAAGGGCCGGAGAACTGGGGGATGATTGAAGACCTGGCCGCGGTGCTGGGGGCGGCAACGGGCTGCAGTAAGCCGGTTTCGGATATGGATTGGCGCCCGCATAGCGAGCACGTAGGCCAGACCGGCATTAAGGTAAGCCCCACCCTGTATATTGCCATTGGTATTTCGGGGGCTATTCAACACCTCGCAGGGGTAAACTCATCCAAGTATATTGTCGTAATAAATACGGATGAAGAGGCACCGTTTTTTAAGGCGGCCGATTACGGTATTGTGGGCGATGCCTTTGAGGTGGTGCCTAAACTAACGGAAGCTATAAAAGCGTTACAATAACAAGTAACCGTGGAAAAAATACAGCTTAATATTATTGGTTTACAGTCGAGCCAGTCGCAAAGCGGTTCCTTTGCCCTGGTGTTGGGTGAACAGGACGGTGACCGCAGGTTACCGATTATCATTGGAATGTTTGAGGCCCAGGCCATTGCCATTGAAATGGAAAAGATTATCCCCAACCGGCCCATGACCCACGATTTGTTTAAATCCTTTGCCCACGAATTTAAGTTCCGGGTACGGGAGATAATCATTTCAGACCTTAAAGAAGGGGTGTTTTTTGCCAAGATCGTTTGCACGGGCCCTGATGGCGATGTGGAAATTGATGCCCGGCCTTCCGATGCCATCGCCATTGGTATCCGGTTTAACACGAAAATCTATACCTACGAGAAAATCCTGGCGGAAGCCGGCATTGTGTTGTCGGAGGAAGAAGAGATTGCCGGACTGGAGGGGAGCCAGGACCCGGCCCCCGGGCCATCTGTTTCTTCCAAGCAAAGCAAGAGCCTGGAAGATTACCCGCTCGACAAACTGAAAAAGATGCTGGAAGATGCCATAGAGCGTGAAGACTATGAGTTGGCGGCCACTTTGCGGGACGAAATTGGCAAACGGAATTAGTCCGGTAGGTACCGTTATTTAAATGGGGCTTTCCGGGCACTGGCCTTGTTTATGCTACTTTGGGGCTGTGGCCGCAACCACAGCCAAAAGCTTGAGCTGGCCGGAATAACAACCCCGCAGGGTGAAATAGTTTTTATGTTTTACGATGAAACACCCCGGCACAAGACCAGTATTATCAAGTTGGTGGAGGGCCATTATTTTGATTCACTGACCTTTAACCCGAAAAATTCACAAGAATTTTTCGCCCACAGGGCCGATGAACTGCAAAATACCGTAATACAATATGTTAAATACAAAATATACCGTAAGGCAACAATTAATAATGTAATAATGACCCGAATTTGGGCCTAAAACATTTTGCATTCATCGGGGTTAACCCTAATTTACGTCATTATTCACGAAAGTCGTGAATAAACCGGGTTAACCGGGTCATCGATAACTTTGTTGCCGAGGGGGGGGCGGATACCCCGGAGGGTTTTGTCAACTCCCCTTATTTGCTTGACCCGGAGTTTCACCCCGGTTTACGCCATGTTTATGGTGTCGTGGGTGCCGGGCGCGACAACAACCTGGAAATGCGTTCGGCCGGCTGCCAGTTTTATATCGTGCAAAATAAGGAGGGCCTGCCCCGGCTGGATGATAAATATACGGTTTTCGGCCAGGTGATTAAAGGGATGGACGTGGTAGAGGCCATCGTGAAAGTACCCACTGACTCACGGGATGAACCCCTGGTGCCGGCACCCCTGAAGATAGAAATTATAAGGATTGACAGCGCTGCCATGCCTGGCTTTGCACGCATGTAAACTACCCTAAAATCATCCCCACGATG
>JALSJF010000032.1 GCA_026989505.1 Cyclobacteriaceae bacterium | reverse complement strand
GGTACTAATCGGCAAGAATACTTGCAACCACAAAGGATTCTGTATATTTTTAATTGATGAACAAAAGTTCACGGCTTTTTAACAGGAGCACTTTGTTTGCTGCCCTGCTGGCTGCAGCGGCTGCCGGGCTTATGTATGCCTTTTATGCCTCTCTGTTTATCGGGGCATACCGGGTTTCTGATGCCGTTTTTACCGGTCTGCTGGGCTTACTTGCCGGCACTGTGATTGGCTATATTTATCATCAAAAGCGGCACAGCGAACACCTGTTACGGGAGGTAGAGCACTTTGCCGGCATAGGTACTTGGTCAAGGGATATTGAAACAGGGGCAATGACGGCTTCCGATGAGGTGTACCGGATGTTAGGCTATTCCCCATCCGAAGTGCAGCTATCCGGGGAGTTTCTTGTGAGCACGTTACACAAGGAAGATGTCGTGAAATTTAAGAAGGCTACAGAGGAGGGCAAAAAGGGCAAGCCTTATGAACTTGAACTACGGCATTACCGCAAAGACGGCACCCTGGTTAACCTTATTTCCAGGGGTAGGCCGGAGGTGAATAAAGATGGTACGGTCACCGGGATTTCGGGTATTGTCCTGAATATATCCAAGCTAAAACAACATGAAGAAGAGTTAGCTGAAAAGCAGCAGATAGTAAATGGTATTCTGAAGGCCACGCCAGACCCTCTCTTTTTGTTGGACTTGAATACCAGTGAGTTGGTTTATTACAACGATGTTATGGGCCAGGTGCTGCAAAACAACCCTGTTTTTCAACAAAAATATGCTGAATTAGGGGTGAAGTTGTTCAGGGAGCTGGTCCACCCCGATGACCTTCCTGCCTATGATGCCATGAATATGGCCTTGCGCCAGGGGGCGAATTTTTACAAAATCAATTTCAGGACCATGGTAATGGACAATACCTACCGGTGGATTGAACAACGGGTGCTGGTTTACGACAAGGATGCAAAGGGGCATATAAATCAGGTGCTGGTGGTCTCCAAAGACATACACGAGCAGGTATTGGCTGAAAAAAGGGCCCGAAAACTCAATGAGAGGATAGTGCGGCAAAACGAAGCCACAAAGAAGATTAATGCCGAATTAGATCAGTTTGTCTATAGTGTATCCCACGACTTAAGGGCTCCGCTGGCAACAATATTGGGTTTGGTTAATTTAAGTAAGGTTAGAAGCGAGCCGGATGAATTAATGGATTACATGCACAAGATAGGGCAAAGTGTAGAAAAACTTGACGGGTTCATTCGGGATATCCTCAACTACTCCCGAAATACCCGTACCGAAGTAGAAAGTGAGCCTGTTCTCTTTAAAGAACTTCTGGCCGAGGTAACCGATAACCTGAGACTGGTAAATAACAACGACATAAAACTTGAGATAGCGTTACAGGAAGATGGTGAATACAGGGGCGACAGAAGACGCTTGTCGATTATTCTTAACAACCTGCTGTCCAATGCCTTTAAATATACCGACAATACCAAGACAACCAAATATGTCAGGGTAAAGTTGCAGGCTTCCGCAGACGGCTGCAATATACTTATCGAAGATAATGGAATAGGTATAGATGAAGGGAGGCAGGATAAAATATTTGAAATGTTCTACCGGGGAACAGACAGGTCAGATGGTTCGGGTATCGGGCTATACATCGTTAATGAAATTGTGCATAAGCTGCAAGGCGATATTAATATTACCTCGACAGAGGGCAAGGGAACAACAGTTCACCTTACATTGCCGCCCATCCGGAAAACCCCTTCTTTGGCATCCTGGGGATAACCCTATCGGGTAAAGGTATCCGTTGCGTTGCTTTACCCTGGCCGGGCTGGCTGCGTGGATATCCGGCCTCTTTTACCCAACTCCACTACCTGCAGGGCATGTGGCTTGCCGGCCGTAATTTGCAGGGTTATGATGGTCCGTATTTTATGGAAGCCGTGGTGGCCGCAGGCCCCGGGGTTGATAAATAACAGGCTATTTGCTTTATCGGGCATTACTTTGAGGATATGCGAATGGCCGCAAACCAACAAATCAGGCTGGTGTTCGGCAATTTTTTGCCTGACCCGGGCATTGTAGCGGGGTGGCCTGCCGGCAATATGGGTTATCAGTACCCTGAGGCCTCCGGCAGTGAAATTAACCCACTCCCCGGTAGCCTGCCTTACGGGCTGGTCGTCAATATTGCCATATACTACCCGTAATTTTCCTGGCAAACGGCCCAATGTTTCTATTACCTCTATATTGCCTACGTCTCCGGCATGCCAGATTTCATCGGCTTCCTGCACGTGGGCCAGCAGTTGCTCGTCCAGCCAGCCATGGGTGTCGGAAAGGATAGCGATTTTCACCTTTGTTGTTTTGTTAATGGCAAAAATGACGAATACTAAGCGAAAATGCCAACAAAACCAATTGCCGGCACGGTTGGTTGGGGGTATAGTAGTTGGGGATAACCGGTTTATTGGCCTGCCGTGGCCGATTTGTTGCGGTTAGCTTTGCGCTGGGCCTTTTTCTCTTCGTCCTTTCGTTTCTTGCTTTCTTTCTGTATCCGCTTTATATCTTTCCGGGCATTGCGGGCGCCAATGCTGCTTACTACCCCGCTAAGGGCCGTTTTGGTTACATAGTCAATGATTATTTTTTGCGGGTCACGCTCATAATACATTGCCCCGTCACGTGGGAATACCTTGAATGACGGGTTGTTCTTTTTCACCACAAAGGCATTGGCGAAAAATGTTTTAATCACCTTGCCCATGCCTTTGGTCTTCAGGTTTTTCTTGTTGATGGTAGAAACCTTAAGGTCATTGTAAATAAAACGCATATTGCCGGTAGCATAATAGTTATCCCCCATGGCTTCCAACGTCAAATCTTTCACCTCACCGCTTTCAATATTCACAAAGGCCAGGGCCGACAGGATACTATTGAACTCCCGGGCTTTCATCGGCCCCAGGTGGGCATCAAAAATAAAGGCATTGGTGGGGTCCAGCATATCAAAGTTAAAATTGGCCGCAAGCTTGCCGCTCATGATATTGGTGGTGGCCGAAACAAGTAAATACCGGTTGCGGGCAATCAGCGAATCAATATTAACTACATTGGTAACTACGGCATTTAAGTTGCGAAAAGATAACTCCCCTTCAGGATTTGCGGCTGATAACCTGGAGGAAAAATTTATACCAAAGTTTTTTACTTCAATCGAATCAATAATGATTGGGATCGTCAGGTTTTTCAGGGCGTCCTGGGGCATGGGCTTTCGTTGGTTGACAGGAACAGGCAGCTCCTTGTCTTTGAAAACATCAAGCACCCCGTTGCTGGCGGTTATTTTACTTACATGCACCGTGTTGGCCGTTATAATCTTGAAGAGATCAAGCTGCTCTATCTTTACATCCATGCCCTGTAACCTCTGCCAGCTTACCTGGCGGCCTACGCGGTGGGCATATTCATATTTATTTACCTTGGGCAACAGGGAAAGGTTGCGGACTTCTATGCTTTCATTCTTTGTGGACAGCTTCAACGCATCAAATGCCAGGCTGTTCAGGCTGTCTTTAAAGTCAACCCGGTAATTTTTAACGCTAAGCGTAAGGTCGTTGATATGCTGGTAAATATTGAACTTATTTAATGAATCGAGCAGCAGGCCATCAATAGCTAATGAAAACTTTAATTGACTTAAAAACCGATGACGGGTGCCATTTTGATGCCAGTTAAATGAGGAGTTATTAAAGCCAATATGCCTTATTAAGCCATAACTGACATGGGCTGTTGCTACCGTAGTATCCATAGTAACCGGTTGTCTGGCGGGTACTGTATCCCGGGCCGCAACGTGCCGGACACTGTCATTTTCCTGCCCGGGCCCAAGGGCAACCTTCTGGTGTACCTTCTCCAGTAACTTGTTAAAGTTAAAGTTGCTGGTGGAATCGTTTCTTTTCACTACCGGGGCAATCTTCTTTTCCCTCATTTTGTGCAGCAGCGAATCGAAAAGCAGGTTGTCGGGTTTTTGAAAAACGCCTTTTATCAGGTTGTCAAGCCCCCGGTTATCCCAGTCAATCTCTTTACGATAACGTGCACTGTCATAGCTATACAAGGTAAACTTTCCCCCGGCAAACCTTACTGTGTCAATAGAGAAGTCGTAGTTCAGGAAGTTGGCTATACTGAACCCGTTGGCAAAGATACCCGGGATAATGGCTGTAAGATGGCCTTGCTTAAAATGCACCCTCGCGTCAATATTGCCTGTAAACAGCCTGTTGTCAATCAGGTCGAATGACAGGTTATGAATGGCTACGGTGTCGGTTTTACTTAGGGTAGCAACATTTTCAACCGCCAGGGTTAATTTGTCGGCCCGCAAAACCTCATCGGCATGGGCCGTAGAATCCAGGGCATATGCACCAATTAACAAATTAAGGTTATCTATGCGGGTGGTTCGCCCCGGTGCCGTGATTGCCAGGTTGGCGTTTGTAGCTACCACACTGTCAAAGCGGATGAAGCTAAAGGCTGCCTTGAGTTTATGGTGCAAATCGTTAGTCTGCAAGCCCTGCGGCTTTTTAACAGCCGCAGTAGTATCTTTTTTATCCTGTTTGATGGTAAGCAGTGGCCGGTCGATATATACGTAATTAAATTGTAGCCCCTTATCTTGCAGCAGGGCATGACGGTTAAAACCTTTGAGAACGATCTCACGGCAACTGCCGGCCAGGTTATGGCCAGACCTGAAGGTGAGGTTGGCGAAATTAATGAGTGAGTCGGTTTCGGAAAACCTCCCCAGCTTGCCTGTCAAATTTAATTTCTGCGACTTTGAGTTAAAACTGAAATTACCATGGGTAAGGGTTAAATCTTTGAAATTAAGCGGTACGCCCTTATTTTCCGCACTAACGTCAACATACAGGCTGTCAATAAGGGTAGCTACCTTGGTAAAGGAAACTTTCTTATCGGCATCAAGCAGGCTTATATCGCCATGGCTAAACTGAATTTCATTTACCGTAGCTTTCTTAATGGCCGTTTTTCCGGAGCCGGCTTTACTTCCCGCAGGTCGTTTTTGCCGCAGGTCGGCATGCAGGCTGATGGATGTTGCGGAGACCTTATCTATTTTCAGGACACCTTCTTTGGCAAAGGCCTGTTCCGCAAACCCTCTGATCTTCAGGTTGGTGGCCGAGAAGTTGATTTTCTCACCGTTGATGCCGGCACTGTCGGGCTTAAAGCTGAGGTTGGTTACATCCAGGCTCGTTAAATTACGGGTTTTCAAGCCGTTGAAACGGATAGTATGGCCCATGGCCTTCACTTCACTAAAGCCCCTGTTGATGGCCAGCAAAAATTGGTCAAAGCCTATTTCCCCCGCTTCACCGGGGTATAAATTATGCAGGGTGGCTGATATGCCTTCCGCCTGGCTCCGGTTATTTTGGCGGTTTTGCCGTTTATTATACTTAACATTACCATTAGTCAGGCTAACGGCTTTTATAAAATACGATAACTGGCCGGGGCTTTTTCCGTTTTTTTTCCTGCGGATATACGGGTATTCGGTAATATTGGCGTTGGGGGAGAGGATAAACAAAGAATCGGCCCGCAATTGCTGTTGGTTAATGGCCAGGTTGAAATCTAACCCTGACAGAAACACCTGGTTGATCGTGGTATAATTAACTAACCGTACGCCCCGTTCTTTATAAAGGCGATAGATTCTGCGGTCGGGAATAGGGTTAAACCGTAAGTTATTTAACAGCAAAAGCGAATCCGATGCGTTCATCACCAGGCGCCCAACCGTAAGCTGGTGGATGCTGTCAGGCATCTCAATCACGCTATTGACCGCCTCAAAAGTAAAGTCGTTGATATTTTTGGTAAGGTCACCCAGGTTAATGTCTGCCGTATCAATATGATAATCGTGAATGGACAGATTAACATTGCTGGCCCTGTATCTACGCTGTAAATCGATATCTACACGGGCATTTTGCAAGGCGATTTCGTGCACCATGATTTCCTCAAAAAGCACGTGGGCGTTGTTAAAAGCAATCGTTTTTCCGGATTTAGTGTCGCCTTTTTTCAGGATTGAAATATCAGGTTTATCCATAAGTATCTTCCTGATATTAATTTTATATTCATCGTAAGCTTTGCGGAAGTCTATGCCCTGCAAGGAAAACTTATTCAGGGCAATCGTACCCTTGAAGGTGGAGTCGGCACTGGCCAGCGGGTTGATCTTCAGGGTATCGAGTTGTACCAGGGAATCGGTAGTGGAAATATACAGCCGGGCAAAGCTCAGGCGGTGGCGCAGTTGCGGTAACACCAGTTCCTGGTCCAGGACCTCTAATTGTAAATCTTCCACAAAAATCCCATGAAATAGTTTCTGCGGGTTCTTTTCGTCTAGCTTAAAGCCTTTAAGCACGGAGGAGAAATTCCTGACCTTGAAGTCCACCAGCTCTTGCCGGTAAACATTACGGTAGCCAACCTGCAGGGCCCCGTTTTGCACCCTGAAGCTATCTATGGCCAGTTCGCTTAGGTAACTCCGTAGTTTTTCCGTTGTGGCTTCCTGATTTTCCTTCTTCTCTTCTTCGCTGAGCAACTCACTTCGGATTAACTTTATGTGAGGCTCCTGAAAACCGATATAGGCGATCAGCAGTTTGTCGTTAACAAGCAAATCCCAGAAGCTACGCAGTTTAAGCACAACCAGAGGGGTAGCTATATCCACCAGGTTGCTGTATTGCTGCAGGTAGCTGTCCTCATCAATTACACTGGTGTCAAGGCTAAGCGTAAGGTTTTTAATCCGCAGTTCTTTGGTAAAGATATCAAAGCGCACATACTCATATTCCAGGGTATAATTACCGCCTGTGCTTTCTTTCAGGCTACCAACCAGCCAGTCGCCCACCAAATTGGCCGTATATTGGCGGAGGGTACCCTGAAACAGGATAATCAGCACCCCCAGGATCAGGCCAATATAGGGCATAGGTCGCTTTAACGGGTTAAAGAGAAACTGCCTTTTTTTGGGTATTTGAGGAGCCTGTTCAGCCATAAAAAATGCCTTGAAAACGAAAAATAGGCAATGTTAGCTTTTAAAAGAAACGCTTAAATCGGATTGTTGTTAACGCAGGGAATAGAATAAATTGGTGCTCGTTCCTCCCTGCTGATTATAGTTGATAAAGCCATTTTTCAGGAAAACCAACGGCTTGAAAAAAAACTAAATTTTAGCCTTCAATCAATATTCTTCCCCCTGGTTATTCCTGGATTTTATAATGAAGGCCAATAATACGGCAAAAGTTATGCGAGAGAAGATGTACTTACCCTGGTTTTAGCTTTTCGGGCGGATAAAAACGGGCTACCGGGGCCTTCAGTCCAAAAATCAAATTATCTTTATGCCTTAAATTATTAACTTTAAAAGCAATGGCACTTACACCGTCTAATATGTTACCCCTTGGTACGCGGGCCCCGGGGTTTATACTGCCCGATGTGATTTCCGGCAGGGATGTTTCCCTGGCTGATGTGGTTGGCCCGCATGGGTTGTTGGTTATGTTTATCTGTAATCACTGCCCTTATGTTAAGCACGTACAGGAGGAACTGGTGAGGCTGAGCAACGATTACCAGCAAAAAGGTATTGGCATGGTGGCCATTAGCGCCAATGACGTGGAGGCCTATCCGGAAGATTCCCCGGAGGCCATGCGCGAAGAAGCAAAGAAATGGCAGTATGCTTTTCCTTACCTTTATGACGAAAGCCAGCAGGTAGCCAGGGCCTACGATGCCGCCTGTACCCCGGATTTTTATTTATTTAATAAAAACCTGGAGTTGGTTTACCGGGGGCAGTTGGATAAATCAAGGCCAGGCAACGATATCCCGGTGACCGGAGAGGACCTGCGGGCCGCCCTGGATGACCTGCTGATGGGCAACCCTATCAGCACGGAACAGTTCCCCAGTGTGGGGTGCAATATTAAGTGGAAATGATTTTTTATAATTTAAATGATTGTGATGAAAGGATTATTGTTGGGTATAGTGATGACAGCATTTGCCAATATGGCTTTTGCCCAGATTGAAGTGAATGCGTATGGCGGCTATATGCCGGGTTCCCATACCATGTATAATTATAACGGCTACCGCCTGCGTATTGATGGCGGAGGTAATTTTGGGGTTGGCTTCGGGGTACAAACGCCTATGGGGGTGCTCGCTGAGCTATCCTATATGCGGTTGTCGTCAACTTTACGTCAGCAAGGTGGCATAGCAGATGTTGTGGAACCCCAACCCATTAATGTGGAATATTATCAGCTCGGCCTTTACCGCCCGGTCATTGCTACCGATGGTACCTTTGTACCTTACGGGTTGTTTTCTTTGGGGGCGTCAAGGTTTAACCCTACACAATATACGCAAGATTACTGGCGTTTTGCTATCGGCCTGGGGGTAGGGATGAAATATTTTTTTACCGATGCTGTTGGCATTAAGTTGCAGGCCCGCATGCTAATGCCGCTTTATTTTGGTGGCCTTGGTTTTGGCTGCAGCATTGGTACGGGAGGCTCCGGTTGTGGTGGAGGCGCCTATATGGGCACGGAGATACTGCAAGGTGATTTTACCGGTGGGGTAGTCCTGAAAATCAACCGTTGAACAATTTCCGGCAGGCTATATAAAATCGATGAACTGGCATAGGTTACGATTGTGGGCGGCACCCCTTATGTTACTTTCCTGTACGGTGCAACCCTATTCCCGGTGGCAGGTTAAGTTGCCGGAAGACGACCGGTTAGCTAATCGCGAGCGGATCACCCTGGTAGCTAACACTAATAGCAAATCAGCCCATACGCTTGCTGCCATTGCCCGTTATTATGCCGCAGAGGAGGATTGGAAAAACGCTTTAGCCACTGTTAACCAGGCTATTAAACTTAACCCGTTAAACTCTTACTTACATAGCCTTAAGGCCGAGTATGCCTTTTATTCGGGTGATGTCTCCATGGCTTATGCCGAGGCCACAACAGCCTACAAACTGGGTTCCCGAACGCTGCGGCAGAGTCTTGGCCTGGCCCGGATAGCGGTGGCCCTGGCAGAATTTGAAATGGCTGGCGGCATAATCGATTCCCTGCTGGTTATCTACCCCGATAAGCCCGAAGTACTTTACCTGGCCGCCCGCAAGTTTGCTAAACACGATGACCTGGCCAAAGCCCGGGCCTGTTATCAAAAGGTGGTTGCCCTGGAACCTCAGAACCAGGAGAATGCCTTCCATTATGCCCGCTTTTTATTGGCCCGGAACGAGCCGGTTAATGCCCGCCTGGTACTGGAGCAGGCGGCTGCACAAGATAATCCGCCCCGGTACCGGCAGTTGCAGGCAGAGGCCTGTTACCTCACCGGCCAGTATGATTCTGCTGCTCTGTTGTACACCCGGGCCTTAACCGGGCAACGTGCCGATACTGTGGTGTTGAATAAACTCATCAAGGTTTACCAGACTACCGGTTACCTTGATAGTATTATTAGTGTCAGCCGGATGGCCGCAGCGAGGTTCCCGGACAATAAAACCTATTTGCTGCTGGCCGCCCGCAGCCTGGATAAACGTTATCGCTATGGGGAGGCGCTTGCGTACTATCAAAAATTGCATGAATTGGATAGCCTGGACTCAATGGTAGGGGCAGAAATGTCTTATCTACAAAGAAAAATTGCATATTTGCAGCGCAAACAACGTGAGCAAAAGAAGCTTGCCGACAGCCTTAACCGGGCCGTGCCGGCAATTAACTTCCGATGAGAGAAACAAGTATGAAGAATATTAAAATTACGTTACCTGACGGTTCGGTAAAAACAATGCCTGCCGGTAGTACCGGTTATGATATAGCCCTGAACATTAGCGAGGGCCTGGCACGAAACGTGATTTCGGCCAAAGTGAATGGTGAAGTATGGGACATCAGTCGTCCCATCCATGAAGATGCCCATGTGCAACTGCTCACCTGGAACGACCCCGAAGGCAAGGCAACCTTCTGGCATTCTTCGGCCCACCTGATGGCCGAAGCCCTGGAACAGCTCTACCCGGGTATAAAATTTGGTATCGGCCCGGCTATCGAGCAGGGGTTTTATTATGATATTGATTTTGGCGACAAACAATTTGACGGGGCAGAGCTGGCCAAAGTGGAAAAGAAAATGCTGGAACTGGCCCAGCGCAAGGATACCTATAACCGTAAGGAAATATCGAAAGCCGAGGCTCTGGATTACTTTAAGCAGAAAGGCGATGAGTATAAAATAGAGCTGATTTCTGACCTCGAAGACGGCACCATTACGTTTTATGAAGTAGGCGATTTTGTTGACCTCTGCCGTGGCCCGCATATTCCCAACACGGGTTTAATTAAGGCCATTAAGTTATTGAATGTGGCCGGGGCCTACTGGCGTGGTGATGAGAAGAATAAAATGCTCACCCGGATTTACGGCATTACCTTTCCCAAGCAGAAAGAGTTGAAGGCGTATTTACACAGGCTCGAAGAAGCCAAAAAACGCGATCACCGTAAACTGGGCCGTGAACTGGAGCTTTTCGCCTTTTCCGAAAAAGTGGGCATGGGCTTGCCCCTGTGGCTGCCCAAAGGCACGATGCTGCGCGAGCGCCTGGAAACCTTTATGCGTAATGCCCAGGTAAAAGCCGGTTATGAGCCGGTTATCACCCCGCACATCGGCAGCAAGCAGCTATATATTACTTCCGGCCACTATGAAAAATACGGGGCCGATTCTTTTCAGCCTATCGCTACCCCGCACGAAGGGGAGGAGTTTATGCTGAAACCCATGAACTGTCCGCACCACTGCGAGATTTATAAGGTTAAGCCCCGCTCGTATAAGGATCTGCCCTTGCGCCTGGCCGAGTTTGGCACGGTTTACCGGTATGAACAGCATGGTGAGTTGCACGGCCTCACCCGGGTGCGGGGCTTTACCCAGGATGACGCCCATATTTTCTGCCGGCCCGACCAGGTTAAGGAAGAGTTCGTGAAGGTTATCGACCTGGTTTTATATGTTTTTGGTGCCCTGGGTTTTGAAGATTATACGGCCCAGGTTTCTTTACGCGACCCGCAGAACAAAGAAAAGTATATTGGCCGCGATGCGCTTTGGCAACAGGCCGAGAAAGAGATTCAGGAAGCGGCCGATGAACGGGGCCTGAAAACCGTAACCGTTGTTGGTGAGGCAGCCTTTTATGGCCCCAAGCTTGATTTTATGGTGCGTGATGCTATTGGCAGGCAGTGGCAGCTGGGGACTATCCAGGTGGACTACAACCTGCCGGAACGGTTTGAGTTGGAGTATGTAGGGGCCGATAACCAGAAGCACCGGCCGGTGATGATCCACCGGGCGCCTTTTGGCTCTATGGAACGTTTTGTGGCGGTGCTCACCGAACACTGCGGGGGCAATTTCCCGGTGTGGTTAACCCCCGATCAGATTGCCGTGTTGCCCATTTCTGAAAAATTTGCCGCTTACGCCACCCATATTTATGAGCGCCTGAAACAGCAGGGTATCAGGGGGCTGCTCGATAACCGTGATGAGAAGATTGGCAGGAAAATACGGGATGCGGAAGTTAAGAAAATACCCTATATGATAATTGTGGGTGAGCAGGAGCAGGAACAAGAGCAGGTGTCGGTACGCAAACACGGCATGGGCGATGTGGGCGTAATGCCGCTGGAAGATTTTGTGGAAATCCTGCAAAATGAGGTTAAGTCTGCCTTGCAAGAGTTTTAATTACCGGAAAATTTGCATGTTTTACGAATAAATATTCGATATTTGCAACCTATTTTTAACTAAACAAAGGAGGTAAAAATTAGTAAACAAAGATTTCGCGGACGCAGGCCCAACATGGTTAGGGCAGAAGAACCGTACAAAGTAAACAGAAAAATAACCGCATCCCATGTACGGGTTGTGGGTGAAAATATAAAAATAGGGATTTACCCCCTAAGCCAGGCCCTGGCAATGGCAGCAGAAGAAGGTTTAGACCTTGTAGAAATCTCGCCTAAGGCCGATCCTCCTGTTTGTAAAATAATTGATTATTCAAAATTTAAATACGAGCAGAAAAAGAAACAGAAAGAAATAAAGGCCAAAGCGCAGAAAACCGTCATTAAAGAAATAAGGTTTGGCCCGAATACCGATGACCATGATTTTAACTTTAAGTTAAAACATGCCATCAAATTTTTGCAGGACGGGGCAAAAATTAAGGCCTATGTGCATTTTGTCGGCAGGACAATCGTCTTTAAAGAAAGAGGGGAAATCCTGCTGCTGAAATTTGCCCAGGCCCTTGAGGAATACGGGAAAGTAGAACAACTGCCCAAGCTTGAACGCAAACGGATGTATGTGATACTGGCTCCTAAACCGAAAAGCAAAAAGTAGAATATAGTTGTAAACTTTATAAATAACGATGCCAAAAGTTAAAACAAAATCGGGCGCCAAGAAAAGGTTTAAACTGACCGGGACCGGCAAGATTAAGCGTAAACACGCGTATAAAAGCCACATCCTGACCAAGAAAGAAACCAAACAAAAGCGCAACCTTACACACTCCGGTCTGGTTGACAAGAGTGATGTACCCAATGTAAAAAAGATGCTCAACATATAAGGTGTTGGGCAGGTTTAAATGTTTCACCAGGTTAATGGTCATAAGCGCTTAAACAAATAGCCGCCATTAACCAAAAAATTAAAAATTATGCCAAGAAGTGTTAATACCGTAGCATCACGCGCCCGAAGAAAGCGGGTGATGAAGTCCGCCAAAGGATATTGGGGACGCAGAAGTAATGTGTGGACAGTAGCCAAAAATGCTGTTGAAAAAGGTTTATCCTATGCCTACCGCGACAGGAAAACCAAAAAGCGGGATTTCAGGAAATTATGGATCCAACGGATCAATGCCGGGGCCCGGCTGGAAGGAATGTCGTATTCGGAGTTTATGGGTAAATTGAAAGCCGCCAAAATAGACCTTAACCGCAAAGTGCTGGCCGATCTCGCCATGAACCATCCGGATACTTTTAAGGCGATTGCCAAAAAACTGAAATAAGTTATCAATTAAATCAACTATATTCGTAACCCTAAAGATTTATTCTTTAGGGTTTTTTGTTTTGGCTTGTATCTTTCGTAATTTGTCATTTTAAGCAAATGAAGTACATTTTTACGGCCATAACGAGTATTTTTTTTTCGGGGATAACCATTGCCCAGAATACTGTGCCCCACCTGCAGGACTACGCTATTCAAACCTGGACCACCCACGAAGGCCTGTACTCCAATAACCTGCGCCAGGTTGTGCAAGATAGTAAAGGGTACATCTGGATATCATCTTTTAATGGCCTGGTCAGGTTCGATGGGCACACCTTCGATATTTTTAACACCGACAAACTCCCGGAGCTTAAATCCAACGGCTTTACCGTAATTACCGAAGACCGGCAGGGTAACCTCTACTTTGGTACCCTGATCAGCGGTTTGCTTAAATATGATGGCATCTCGTTTAACCTGTTCAACATCGAGACCTCCTTTTCAAAATCCATTACCGCCATTTTTGCCGGCTCCGATAATAATATCTGGCTGGGGGCACAAAATGGCGGGGTCTATTATTTTGATCAGACCACCGGGGCGTTTACCAAAATAACCAATCCCCTGGTAGAGGGGATAACCATCTCTTGTATTATAGAAACCTCGGCAGGAGAGGTGCTGCTGGCTACCTTAAGGCAGGGAGTTATCGTTTACAAGGGAGGAGAATTTTACCGTTTGCCGGGTAACATGCCGGCTGAAGTACAAATCACCTGCCTGCGGGAAGCTGCGGACAAATTAATTATTGGCACCAGTAACGGGGTGTATGAATACGACCGCCAGGCCTGGCTCCCGGTACGCGAAACCGCTGGCTATTTTGTCAACTTCTTAAATTACGACCGGTTTGGCAACCTCTGGGTGGCTACCGAAACCGGCCTTTTACGCATCGTAAAATCGGGTGAGGTAGAAGCCCTTGGCGAAGCCGATGGCCTGCCCTCCCGGCAAATTTCTTCGATTGCCTTTGACACCGAAGACAACATCTGGCTCTCTACCAAAAGAGGCGGACTGGTCATTCTCAAGAAATCGAATTTCAGCAATATTTCCGTGGCCAACGGTTTGTCGAGCCCTTTTGTCAACACGGTTTTTCAGCTCGCAGATGGCAAGGTACTGGTAGGCAGCGATAATGGCGATGTGGATATGATTGAGCACGCCAAAATCACCAGGATGCCCCTGCAGACCAACCTTACCAATGTGAGCGTCAAGGATATTATCCAGGACCCATCCGGCAATATCTGGCTGGCGACTTACAAAGGGGTTATCAAAGTGAAGGGCCGCCAGGAACAATTATTTACGGTAAAAGAAGGTATCCCCTCCAACAACCCACGGTGCCTTTTTACAGACGATGAAGGTAATGTCTGGGTTGGGGCCAAAGATGGCGGGTTGTTGCGCATTAATCCGGACGGTCAGTTTACCGTCTTCTCTGATGCGGATGGCTTAAGTGACAATTATATATTTTGTATTGAACAACTGCCCAATGGGAATATTATTGCCGGCACCTATCGCGGTGGCTTGAATATCATTGATGCCGATGGGCGGATTACCGTGCTGAATGTGGAAGAAGATAACTCTTCGCCACAGATATTCAACATATACGTAGTGAATGATACGGAGTATTGGCTGGCCACCGATGTGGGCCTGTTTAAGTATCAGCAGGGAGAATTCTATGCTATTGACAAAAAGGACGGCCTGTTGGTGAAAACTATTTTTGATGTGCACTTTGATGATTATGGCTACATCTGGCTCACCTCTAACCTGGGGGTAGTCCGGTTAAGCAAACAATCGGTTGAGGCGTTTCTTGCCGGGCGGGCTACACAGGTAAGCGCCCGTTTATATGATGAGAAAGACGGTATGTTAACCCGGGAATGCACCGGGGCAACTAAAATGTATGCCGCCAAAAGGGGCAATATCTGGATACCTACATCCAATGGTCTGGCGGTTGTGGACCCCGGTGACATATATGTGAACAAAAAAGTGCCGCCTGTGTACATTAAGGCGATCACCGTAGATGGTGCCGAAGTAGGTGGTGATTTATCGAAGATCACCTTGAAGCCGGGCACCCAACGCCTGACCATTGACTACACCGCGTTGAGTTACTACTCGCCCGGCAAAATTAACTTTATGTACCGCCTGAAAGGGTATGAGAAAGAGTGGAATACGGTGGGTAACCAATACCGGGCTACCTACATGAACCTGCCAGACGGCAATTTTACTTTTGAGGTGAAAGCCGCCAATAATGACGGGATATGGAACGAAGTACCGGCTACGGTTGAAATCCGGCTTGACCCGTTTTTTTATGAATCAAGGTTGTTTTATTTGCTGATGGGCACTTTTCTGCTGGCCGTGGCTTTTCTTATTTACTGGATCAGGATCAGGGTGGTGGAAGAAAAGAACCGCGAGCTGCACAAGTTAAATACCGAACTCGATAGTTTTGTTTATAGTGTGTCGCATGACCTGCGGGCTCCCTTATCCTCTATCCTGGGCCTGATCAATGTTTCTAAAATTGATGAAGATAAGGAAAACCTGCCTGTCTATCTGGAGAAAATAGAAACCAGCGTTAACAAGCTTGATGATTTTATTAAGGAGATCATCAGCTATTCAAGAAATGTGCGCCTTAAGGTAGATATAGAAGAGGTTGATCTGCGGGCCCTGGTAGAAGATGTGCTTGAAGGCCTGGCTTATATGAACCCGGAGAATAAGGTGAAGGTGATGGTAGAGTCTTCATCCAACACCCTGTTTCATACCGATAAGATCCGGCTCACGATTATCTTAAACAATATCGTGTCCAACGCTTTCCGCTATTATAAGGAGTATATTAACGATGCCTATGTGAAGATCAAGATTATGGTGGCCCCCAGCAGGGCGGTGATTACCGTTGCCGACAATGGTATTGGCATTAAGCCCGACAGGTTGAAAAAGATATTTGATATGTTTTACCGGGCTACTGATGCCGGCAATGGCTCCGGACTGGGCTTGTATATAGCCAAAGAAAGTGTCCTCAAACTGGAAGGCACCCTTACCGTTGACTCCGAATTTGAACGGGGCACCACGTTTACCATTACCCTGCCCAGCTTGTAAAATCCGTTCGTCCGTTCCCCTTTCAGGGCATAGCGTATCTGTTTACCGCTGGTAATGGCGTTACCCTGTACTGAAGTAACCCAGGCTTTCGGCCTGCTATAATCTGAGAATTCATATGAATGCTTCGGGTTAGCGTCCACCGAAAATTATCCCCACGGATATTTCCAATCCGGTATAGTCAAGCCGGGCATCCGGAAAACCAAGCTCGGTGTTCACTACCCCGGTTTGCGGGGTAGCCCCGGAAGCAAACCCCTGCATGGCCAGCTTAGCCCCCCCGATAAAATAATTGGCCCCCAGCGATACCCCGAACTGGCGGCTGAAGTACTGGATATACTCGGCCCCGAATTCATAGCCGTAGCCAATCGTATTTTTAAAATCAAAGCGGCTGTTTACCACCGTCCAGCTAAGGTACTCGGCCAGGGCCCGGTCAAGATTACCGTAGTTCAACCGGGTGCCCAAATTGTAAAAGGCAAAACCGCCCCCTTTCAGGCGAACCTGGAAATTATCGGTACCAAATTGCAGGATCAGTTCCAGGGGCACCATGATGTTAAAAAATGGGCCTACAAGTGGCTCCCGGGATTCGAAAGGCAATTGGCTGACGTTCATGCCTGACATCCGGTATAACGAAGCCCCGGTTTCGATCGCGAGGTTGTTGGTCAGGTTAAAACCAATACCCCGCAGGGAGAATGGACTGATGGGCGCAGAGAAATAGCCGTTTTTCGGAAAAAAGAAGGAAAAAGACACCCCCATTTCCTGGGCCAAAAGGGGGTTTCCCATAAATAAACCTGCCATTAGTATAATTGTGCCGATTGATTTTCGCATTGTGATTTGTTTCCTGTTAAATTTGGCTAAAGATAATTATCTGCGGTTGAAATAGCAGAAGCCAGCCGTGAAGAATTTTTAAACAAGAATGATGAAGCATCCCGCCCTTTTCTTATGGCTATGCATTGCCGGCCTGGTTTTTACCGCCTGTGGCCCGCAACAAGCACCGCAACAAGCCGAAACAGTATATAGTAACGGCACTATTTATACCGTTGCTGCCGGGCCCACTGTAGAAGCCGTAGCCACTGCCGGTGGCAAGATTATATATGCCGGGAGTAAGGCAGGCCTGAAAAAATATATTGGTGCGCAAACCACGCAGATTGACCTGCAGGGCATGACCATGACCCCGGGGTTTATTGAAACCCATGGCCATTTAATGGGCCTGGGCTTTAATGAACTGAATCTCGACCTCAGTGGCATTAAAAACTATGATGACATGGTGGCAATGGTAGCGGAGGCGGTAAAAACAGCAGGGCCGGGCGAGTGGATATTGGGCCGGGGCTGGCACCAAAGCAAGTGGGATAAACAGCCCGAAACCATTGTGAAAGGTTTTCAGACACATGATAAGCTTAGCGCAGTGTCACCCGATAATCCTGTTTTTCTGCGCCATGCCAGTGGCCATGCCGGCTTTGCCAATGCCAAAGCCATGGCGATTGCCGGGGTTAACCAGCTATCGGTAGAGAGCTTGGAGCGGGACTTAGAAGGGGGTGAGATTATTCGTGATGCCGAGGGAAACCCCACCGGCATTTTTAGTGAACGGGCCCAGGGGGTAATTACCCGGCATATTCCGGCCAATAACGAAGAGCGCAACAGGAAAGCCCTGGAACTGGCCATCAAAGCCTGCCAGCGTAACGGCATTACCAGCTTTCATGATGCCGGGGTTGGCCAGCAAACCATTAACCGCTACCAGGCTTTTAAAGACCAGGGCAAGCTGGGGGTAAGGCTGTATGTGATGGTCTCCGGCCCCGACCGGGAACTGACAAAATCATGGCTGGAGCGGGGCCCGGTGATTGATACGGCTGACCACCTGCTGACGGTGCGGGCGATAAAACTCAACTGTGATGGCGCCCTGGGCAACCGTGGGGCCTGGCTGCTGGCAGCCTACAGCGATATGCCCGGGGAATTTGGCATGGCCACTTTGCCTATGGACTACGTCCTGGAAATCGCCAAAGCCGGTTTGCAACGGGGGTTTCAGGTGTGCTCACATGCCATTGGCGACCGGGCCAACCGGGAGGTTCTTAATCAGTACGCAACCGCTTTCAATGAATATCCGGCAATTACCAATCACCGCTATCGTATTGAGCATGCGCAACATTTACACCCTGACGACATCCCGCGCTTTGCCGCTATGGGGGTAATCCCGGCCATGCAGGCCATCCACCTGAGCTCCGACCGGCCCTGGGCAATAGACCGGCTGGGCGAAAAGCGCATTAAAGAAGGCGCCTACATGTGGCAGTCGTTGCTCAAGACCGGTGCCCGCGTGATTAACGGTACCGATGTGCCGGTGGAACCCATTAACCCGATCGCCAGTTTTTATGCGGCTGTTACCCGCAAAACCCTTAGCGGGGAGCCGGCCGGTGGCTATGAGCCGGCCGAGAAGATGACCCGCACGCAGGCCCTGAGAGCATATACCCTGGATGCCGCCTATGGGGAGTTTGCCGAAGGGTTTAAGGGTTCTATCGAGGTAGGCAAAGCAGCCGACTTTACCGTCTTTTCACAGGATATAATGACCGTAGCGGAAGATAAGCTGCTGCAAACCAAAGTAATGATGACCATTCTGGGTGGCCAGATAGTCTATCGGCAGCAATAAGTATGGCTATCTGGACCAAAATTATTTTACGGATGGTTATCCTGCACTTTGTGGCCGTGTCTGGCTTTCTGGTTTATACGCTATCTGTCCCGGCCAAGAAGAAACTTCAACAAACCCATAAGTATGATTAAAATTACCCGGCCCACCTTGCTGCTTGATGAAACCATTGCCAGGCGCAATATAAAGAGCATGGCAGCCAAAGCCCGGCAACATAATGTTGAGCTTATCCCGCATTTTAAAACCCATCAATCGAAAAGGATAGGGGGCTGGTTCCGGGAGCAAGGGGTTAGCGCCATTACCGTGTCATCGGTGGCTATGGCCGGGTACTTTGCAGACGATGGCTGGCAAAAAATTACCATTGCTTTCCCTCTTAATATACTGGAAATCAAAAAAATAGCTGAGCTTGCCGCAAAGGTTGAATTAACTGTTCTGATAACTGCCCCTGAACAGGTCAGGGCTTTGCAGGAACATGTAGAAGTATTTGTGAAGGTGTTGATTGAAATTGACACGGGCGATCACCGGTCGGGGCTGCCGGCCAATGAACCACAACAGATCAGGCAATTAATTGATTTGCTGGCCGGTACCCAACACCGGTTCAAAGGGTTCTATAGTCATTTTGGCCATACCTATAAGGCGGCCAATGGCCGTGAGGTTGCCGCAATTTACCATGCCGCCTTGCAACCGCTTACCGATCTGCGTTTTGGCTTTGCTGACACCCACCCCGAAATCCATTTGGGGGACACCCCTTCCGCCTCTTTGAGCAAAGATTTTACCGGGGTTACGGCCCTCCATGCCGGTAATTTTGTTTTTTATGACCTTACCCAGGTGCAGATTGGTTCCTGCCGGGAAGAAGACATTGCCGTGGCCCTGGCCTGCCCCGTAGTGGGTAAAAACAGCCACCGGCAGGAGTTGGTCATTTATGGCGGGGGTATCCATTTATCCAAAGAAAGCCTGCCGGATCGTGAAACAGGTAAACATAGCTATGGCAAAATTGTTCTTCTAACAGGTGACCATTGGTCAGGTGCCCTGCCCGGATGTTATGTGCGGTCGCTGTCGCAAGAACATGGTATCGTGCAGGTAACACCGGATGTCCTGGCACAGATTACGCCTGGTGATGTAATTGGCATATTACCGGTACACGCCTGTATGACGGCCGACACCATGGCCGGTTACCGGAATTTCAAAGGCGAAAAGCTTGACCATTTTAATGCTTGCCGGTGGCCGGCCGGGTAAAGGTCTATTACTTTCAGCAAGAGAATCAGGGTATTTAGCAAGCAAATACGCTTATTCACCAAAAACTTCGTTTTTTTTGCGTTAGTACCGTTAGCCATTACGGGTATATACGTAACTTTGTGGTAAAATAATTACGTAAATTTGCACTATACTAATTTCATCCACACAATCTAAACCCTTTATCATGAAAAAAATTTATTTTTTTACTATTGGCATGGCGCTTCTTTTTAGTTGCGCCAAAGATGAGGTTACACCCACCGTAACTTGTTTTCCCACATCGGTTACGCTGTCCGGTGAGGGCAACATCGAATTTACTTTTGGCGATGATGGCAATGGCGGTCAACATGTAACCGAAATTGCCATAGATGCCGGTACGGATTCTTCTTCGGTATTTACTTATGTCTATGACGGGGTGAATATTGCCACCATTACCCAGGTTGATGGTGATGGTTCGCGCTTTGTGTACAATGCCACCTATGATGGCAATAAGCTAACTTCCTTGTATGTTTACTTCCCGGGTACCACTACCATAGGTCAGGAGGTGCGCTTTATTTACAGTGGCGATAATGTTACCCGTATGGAAATGTGGTTTGCCCCACCGTCAACCGGCACCTTGTTTCAGGTACTTGATTATGCCTTTGAGTACAGCAATGGCGATCTGATAAAGAGTACCCTTAGGGTTGACATCGAAGCATTTTTTGCTATCGCCTTTGATACGGAACCCGGTGGCTATAACCCGGTCGTTTATAATATAACAGAATATGCTTATGATGCAGAGTCCCCGGCTAACCCTTTAAAGGGAACTTATTTTCTTGAGATGCCCGACTTTAGCTTTATGCAACGGTTGCCCGGCAGCCTGACGATTAAGGATGCCGATGGTAATGTAGCGGTTACGGAGACCTTTACCATTACCAAAGATGAAAACGGTAACGCCACCCAGGCGGTTTCGGCTTCCGGCAATATGAACCTTGAGGCCACTTACGTGTGTAATTAAAGGGAAAATCCAACCAACGTTTTCGTGCGGGGCACTCCTTCCTTAGGGGTGCCCCGTTTGTTTTGCCGGCAGGCGGGTTGTGGTTTGGCTGACGTGTCTTTACCGGGGGGGGGAGAAGAGGCTACTATTGCCCTGTGTAAGGAGCACCCGGACAAACACTGTTAACCCTGATGTAATTAACTGAAAAACAGTCGTTTGCCAGTTAATTTACATCATTATTCACGATTTTCGTGAATAATCCGGGTTAGGAGGGGTAAGGGTTATTTCCGGGGGCAGGTTAGGCCGGGAGCTTGACAAAAAAATGCAACTGAAAAACCTGCGCCCGGGCGGGTACCGGTTGCAATGCCACGATGGGGTTATTATTATAGGCGCGGATAAACTCATGGCGACCGATACGGGTGCGGTTGCCACCCTTAACCTCCATATAATATTGCATCCGGCCCGAGCTGTTGGCCAGGGCCGAATAGGCAACATCATAATCAAATGCAATAGGGGAGGGGATATACTTCAGGCCACCAGGCATCAATTTGGTTGATTAAGCTACGTAGATTTCACGGAAATTCTTATGAATCAACCTGTTTTGGGCAGCATTATACTGGCTCATCAGGGTGTGGGCCGTATCCGGCACGTAATTAAAGGCCTCTTTAAACTCCTGTATCTTACCCCTTAACTCCTCCATGTAATACCTGATCTGGCCGATACTGCGGCATTTCTGCGGTTTGTCAAAATTCATTCGGGCAAACCGGTTAAACTCATAATCTAATTTTTTTTGCTCAAAACGTGTCATAATTGTGTAATATTTCACTAATTAAAAATTAATTATATGACAATAATATAATATTCAGGAATAAATACCAAATAATTTAGTGTAAAATTGCACATTTTTTTAAAATTATAGCAATACTTCAGATAACCACCCTTAACAGGTTGTTATTCAGTGTATTTATGAAATAATGATTGAGGAAAGGTTATTTTTTCAGGGCATTTTTGGTGACAAAATACCGGTAACCTATGATGAGCTTATCTATTTTTTTCAGCTTACTAAGGTCGCGTTGACTATACCTTGGTAAGAGAAGTTTATTAACTTTGGCCAGAATTATAAAGATTGTTCTTTTCACGGTGAATTAATAAAGTTGAAAATTATACATCTTTTGCTTAAAATGCACGTTATTCGTTGTAGTATTGGATAAATTATATGTAACAAATTTTTATTGCTCAGTATGCAGAATGTAAGTCCTGAATATATTCAGTTTGTCAATGCCTGGCACCAAATTATGGTGATTGCCGCAATTGTTTCACTGGTGGTCTCGGTAATTATCTTCATTATTTATAAAGTTAAACTGGGCGCCATAAAATCATATAAGGGTAAATACGATTTTATCCTGCGCAACCAGATCAAGAATTACCAGTATTTCTATTTTGCCATTGCCGCAGCCATCTTTTTTTATGGCAATACCGTGGGCGATATTACCGTTACCAAGAGCCTGGTATATATTTTTGTGCGCCTGTTCATCAGCCTTTGCGTGGCCGTGCTCTTTGGCTATGTGATCTACCTGATCCTTAAGTTTTACTATCCGGCCAAAATGGAAAAACAGCTGAACCGCCTGCGTTATACCCCGCGGATTTCCAAAGCCGGTAATGAGATGAAGCTGCTGAGTGAAGAAGAGGAAGATGTACACCTCGATGAAGGCATGCAGGCCGAAGAAAATGTTTTCTCGGTGGATTACGATGTATGGGTTGATGAAGAAACAGGGGAAGTTCTGATTGAAAAGTATTCCGGTTACCTGCAGGCGCTGGAGTGCGGCTCCTGTGGCTTCCGTACCTTAACACTGCAGAGCGAGGAGATCGTTAAGCCGGCTACCGAAGAAGAAGAAGGCGAGTTGATAAAACATTATAAATGCACCTATTGCAAAGCCGAACGGCACACCAAATACCCCATTGCCCGGGTGCTTAAATCGTTGAATGAGTACAAACTGCCCGAGGATTATGTACTCAAAGGGCAGCGGAAAGTTAAGTCCATCATGATTGAGATTATCTCCACCAAGGGCGATAAAAAAGAGTATTTTTTCCAAAACACCAAACAGGCCAGCGAGTTCCTGGAGCAATTTGATTTTGATAAAGAACCGGAAATCCCTGCTTAGGTACACTCCGCGGCCAGGCTTATATTATTCATTTGCATATGTGTTAAATGAGGCATAAACTATTGATGATGATTAAAAAGAACCTGCTATATATCCTACCGGCCATCTTGCTTATTGCCGGTTTTTCACTATTTCCGCTGGAGCAAGGGGTAAAAGCCGATGAGCCCGCCAAGGAGGCCCCGGCCTTTGCCCTGGAGTTTGCCCTTAACGATACCATTAAGGTACTCAAACCGGAGCGCAAGAACATCCAGGAAACCATTAAAATCGTGCAGTTGCTTGAGGCCTACCACTACCGCAAGGTGCCCCTTAACGACTCGGTTTCGGAGGTGATCTACCATAACTACCTCGAGGCCCTGGACAACAGCAAGCTCTACTTCCTGAAAAAGGATATTGCTTCTTTTGCCAAATACCGCCACCAGTTTGATGACAACCTGCAGGCAGGTGACCTGAATGCTGCCTACCAGATATTTGCCGTGTTTAAAGAGCGTTACTATCAGCGGATTGCCGAAGTCAAGGAACTGCTGGCCGCCAATAATTTCGATTTCAGCCTTGATGAAGAGTTTGTTTTTGACCGCGACAGCCTGCCATGGCCGGCCAACAAACAGGAGCTAAACGATGTATGGCGTAGGTATATTAAAAATGAACTGCTGAGCCTGAAACTGACCGGTAAAACCACCGAAGAAGCCATTGAGGTATTACAAAAACGCTACAACCGCTACCAGACGGTTATTCAACAGTATAATGCTGCCGATGTCTATCAGGTGTTTATGAACAGCTACACCGAGGTGTATGACCCCCATACCAGCTATTTCAATCCTATTACAGCCGAAAATTTTGATATTGAAATGAGTAAGTCGCTGGAAGGGATAGGCGCCCGCCTGAGCAAAGACGGTGACTATACCGTAGTGGTGAGTGTTGTCCCCGGAGGGCCGGCATTTAAGAGCAACCAGATTCACGATAACGATAAAATTGTAGGTGTAGGCCAGGGGAAAGAAGGTGAAATAGTAGATGTAGTGGGCTGGCGTAACGATGAAGTGGTCAAGCTTATCCGGGGTAAAAAGGGCACGGTGGTGCGGTTGAGCATCCTTAAGGCTGAGGACGGGGCCGGGGCTACACCCAAAATTGTTACCCTCGTGCGCGATAAGATCAACCTGGAAGACGCCCGTGCCGAAAGCAAGGTATATCATTTCTCCTATGAAGACCAGCCCTATAAGCTGGGAGTAATTACCATCCCTTCTTTCTATAAAGATTTCAAAGACGCCCGCACGGGCAACCGCAACTTTAACAGCACCACCCGCGATGTACGTAAGCTGATTGCCGATTTAAAAGAACAGCAGGTTGACGGCCTTATGATTGATTTGCGCAGGAATGGCGGTGGGGCCCTGGATGAGGCCATAGAGCTTACCGGCCTGTTTATCGAGAAAGGACCGGTAGTGCAGGTGAGAGATTTTCAG
This sequence comes from Cyclobacteriaceae bacterium, assembly GCA_026989505.1. GTDB lineage: Bacteria > Bacteroidota > Bacteroidia > Cytophagales > Cyclobacteriaceae > S012-113. The sequence goes on along the minus strand of JALSJF010000032.1, from coordinate 6,487 downwards.
GGCAAGATAAGCCATGAAGACGATAAAAGCGGAGTGGTTTTTTATGATGGCCCGCTGGCCGTGCTCACCAGCCGCCTGAGTGCTTCCGCCTCCGAAATCTTTGCTGCTGCCATCCAGGATTACAAGCGCGGCCTGGTGGTAGGGGAACAGTCGTTTGGCAAGGGTACCGTGCAAAACCTCATCGGCCTGCAACGTTTTGTACCTAAGGAAACCGAAAAACTCGGGCAGTTGAAACTAACCATGGCCAAGTTTTACCGGGTCAATGGTGGCAGCACCCAGAATATCGGGGTTACCCCCGACCTCAAGCTGCCGGCCATTTATGATGAGAAAACGGTAGGGGAGAGTTCCTATCCCAGTGCCTTGCCGTGGGATAAAATTGCGCCCACGAGGTACACCCCGGTAAATAGTGTTAACCGCCAACTGCTGGCAGCGTTACAGCAAAAATATGACCAGCGGCTAGAAGACGACCCTGACCTGCAGGAACTGATGGCCGATGCCCAACGGATGCGTGAAAACCAGCAACGTACGTCCGTATCGCTAAATGAGGCCAAACGAAAGGCCGAAAAGGAGGCCGATGAACAAAGGCGAAAAGCAGCAGCCGGCCTGGAAGGGGAAATTAAAACCCCGGAATCTGGTTCAACGACCCTTGAAAAACTGCATTTAAAAGACTTGTATTTACAGGAAAGCCTGTTTATCCTGGCGGATATGGTAGCCTACCAGGGTTCCTGAGGTCAAAATGGCCGAATTGCTCGCGGCTTTCTCATTTTTTGCTTAATTTGCCCGGATTAGTTATGCCTATGGCCGGCCATCCATCCAAACCCCTGAACCCGCATGAGTGAAGAGTTGCTCAAAGCAATTGTTAAGCTATTTGCCATAGTGGCCAAAGAGCGGCTTACCGATGCCGAGCGCAGCAACGTGCGGGATTTCCTCGCCATTCACCTGTCGCACGATTCCATTGGTTATTATATGGAGTTGTTTGAACAAAACATTGCCACAGCCAATACCAATGCCTTGATGCTTGAGGATTCGGATGCCGAGACAGCCGAATACGTTGACGACTGGGCCAATATCATGCAATTGTGCAAACTCATCAACGAAGGGCTGACCAAGCAGCAAAAACTGGTACTCCTGCTAAAGCTGATTGAACTGATGCTGCAAGACGGCAAACTCTCTGAGCGGCAGAGCAACCTGATCTTTTATATTGGCGAAGTAATTAAAATCTCCCAGCCGGAGGTTGACCTGATTACCCGCTTTATTGTGGCCCAGGATATCGAAGAGGTAGATGACGAACACTTTTTAGTAGTGGACGAAGGCTCGGCACCACATAGGTATAAAAGCAAACAAATTATCCGGCCTAAAATTACCGGGTCTATTTTTGTGCTGCGTATCCCCAAGGCGGAGACTTATTTTGTCAAATACCTCGGCATTTCGGCCCTTACCCTCAACGGCCTGAACCTGCGTAGCCGCAAAACCTATGTATTTCCGCCCGGCAGCACCATCCGGGGGCAGAAAATGCGGCCGATATTCTACTCGGAAGTGGTCAGCCGCTTCCTTTACGGTGGCCAGGACACACAGCTTTCTTTTGTGGCCAAAGATGTATCTATCCGCTTTAAGTCGGGTTATCAGGCCCTGCGCCAGATAAATATTGCCGAAGAAGGGGGCAAACTGATTGGCCTTATGGGCGCTTCCGGCTCCGGCAAATCTACCTTGTTAAATGTGTTGAACGGCAGTTTGCCGCCTACAGCGGGCACGATTACCATTAATGGCCTGGATATTTACGAGAAGCGGGATTGGCTTCAGGGGATTGTGGGCTTTGTGCCCCAGGATGACTTTCTTATTGAGGAACTGACAGTATATGAAAACCTTTTTTATGCCGCCCGGCTTACTTTCGGCCACCATAGCCCGGAAGAGTCGCATGACCTGGTTATTAAAACCCTGAAAAGTTTAGGGCTAAATGAGATCAAGGATTTAAAAGTGGGCACACCTTTAGAAAAAATCGTCAGTGGCGGGCAGCGTAAGCGGTTAAATATTGGCCTGGAACTGCTGCGCAAGCCCAATATCCTGTTTGTTGACGAACCCACTTCCGGCCTTTCTTCCCGCGATTCGGTCAATATTATGGACCTGCTTAAAGAGCTGTCGCTGAACGGTAAAATGGTTTTTGTGGTTATCCACCAGCCCTCTTCCGATATCTTTAAAATGTTTGACACCCTCATTATTCTCGATGTGGGGGGCTATCAGGTATATTATGGCAACCCCGAGGAGGCCCTGGTTTACTTTAAAACCATGGTGAATATGGTAAACAAAGACCAGGGCGCCTGTATTGAGTGTGGCAATGTAAATGCCGAGCAGATATTTAATATCCTGGAAGCCCGGGTGGTAAACGAGTACGGCCAGTTGACCGACAGACGAAAAATACCTCCTCAGCAATGGCACGACTATTTTCTTAAGCATATCAGTATCCCGGCCGTAAACGAGCGCAGCGATAAACTGCGGTCGGTACAGCAGATTCCCGGCAAGCTCAAGCAGGCGGCAGTTTTTGCCGTCAGGGATGTGAAGGCCAAGCTCAACAACTACCAATACCTGTTAATCACCTTTCTGGAAGCCCCGGTGCTGGGTTTTTTCCTGGCCTACCTGGTAAAGTTCTATGCTAAAGTAGATGGCCAGCGGGTGTATGTATTTGCCGAGAATGTCAACATCCCGGTGTACTTCTTTATGGCCATTATTGTGGCTTTGTTTATGGGGCTCACCCTTAGTGCCGAAGAGCTGATAAAAGACCGTAAGATACTTAAACGGGAATCGTTTTTAAACCTTAGCCGCTTTAGTTACCTCGGGGCTAAATTTGGTGTTTTATTGATTATTTCGGCCATCCAGACCCTCAGTTTTGTGCTGGTAGCCAACCGGGTGCTGGAGATCCAGAACATGTATTTTACCACCTGGCTGGTGTTGTTCAGCCTGTCGGTATTTGCCAATATCCTCGGACTGATTATCTCCTCGGCCTTTAAAACAGCCGCTACGGTGTATATCCTTATCCCTATCCTGATTATCCCGCAATTGATTCTGAGTGGGGTAATTATCCGGTTCGACCAGTTTAACTACCAGGTAACCAGCGAAGACCATATCCCGCTGGCCGGGGATATGATGGTATCCCGTTGGGGGTATGAAGCCCTGGCGGTAGAGCAGTTTGTGCATAATGAGTACCAGAAAATATTTTACCCCTACGACAGGGAGATTTACCTGAGCAATTACCACAAAAGCTATCATATACCGGAACTGGAAAACCAACTGGGCAATATCTTCAGTAACCTGCACGATAGCACCAACCAGGAGGTAATGGCCCGTGTTGACCGCAGCTTTCGTATCCTGCGCAACGAAATAGGCCGGATGCTGCAAATTGTCGGTCCGCATGAATTTCCGCAATACGACCAACTGTACCGCTCGGCCTTTGACAGCACTACGTACGCCTCCTGCAAGGAATTTCTTACTACATTGAAAAGGTTCTATACCCGCAGGGCTAATAAATGGCTCGCCAGGAAGGATAAGGTGCTGTCTGCCTGGGCGGCCAAACCTGGCGGCTCCCAAAGATTGGAGGAGTTGCGCAATAAGCACTATAATGAACGGATGGCCGAATTTGTTGAGAATAAATACGCCCCAACCCGCATAGAAGTGTTGGAGGACCGTATTATTCGCAAGATTTATCCTATTTATACCCGGCCGCGAAATGACCGGTGGTTTAGTTACAACTCGATATTTTACGCCCCGGAAAAGGCAATCTTTAAACAAGTATTCCCCACCTATTGGGTAAACGTAGTGGTTATCTGGCTCATGTCGGTGGTGCTGATGCTTGTACTTTATTACGACCTGCTGAAGAAGGTGGTGGATGCAATTGGCGACTTCAGGGAGTACCGGATGCACCGGCTGCAGGACAGAAAGGCCAGGGCCGGCAGGTAAAAGATTTGCTTAATATTTGCTAAAACCATGCGATTGCCAATTAATAGTGCTACCTTTGCCGCATAAGTTAGCATATGGGAAGTACACAAAACCGCTTTATTAAGCAACAAAAAGAAAAAAAGAAGCTACAGAAGAAGAAGGAAAAAGAGGAGAGGAAGCGTGAGCGACAGGAAAATAATGCAAAAGGCGGTAATTTGGAAGATATGATAGCTTATGTAGATAAATTTGGCAATATTACTTCCGAGCCACCCGAAAAATCTTAATCCCCACAGTTTAAACAAGCAAAAATTTACGAAATAAACTATGCCCGGGAGGGTTACCCCCCTGTAGGGCTTTAATAAGTCTTTTATCACAATTAATATATAATAAACAAATGGAAGGAACAGTAAAATTTTTTAATAACACCAAAGGTTTTGGTTTTATTAAGCCATCAGATTCAGGAGAGGACATCTTTGTACACTCTACTGGTTTAATTGACGAGATTCGTGAAAACGATCAGGTAGAATTTGATGTAGAAGAAGGCCGAAAAGGTATGAACGCTGTTAACGTGAAAGTTATCGGCTAAGTAGTTTTTCCAGACTCTTAGAAAATTTAGCAAGTCTTTCCGGATTTGCTTTTTTTATGCCCGAAAATTTATCAGAATTTTTCGGGTTAATGCGCCCCGGGGCACGGGATATGCGTTGTGGCAAGGCCTTGAAGCGCTGCTGAAAAACTTCCCTGAGCTTAGTCGTGACCGGCATCGGTGGCGGAAGCGCGAAGGCTACAATATTGCTTTAATCCAGCCGCCATCTACGGCCAGCGATACCCCGGTAATGTAGGCAGCCCGCTGGCTGGCCAGGAAAGCTACGGCCGCGGCAAATTCATCAGGCCGGGCAAAGCGGCCCAAAGGTATTTCTTCGGTAACGTTGGCGAATTCAGGGTTGGCGGCCATAAGCTTATCAAGCCGCGCGGTTTGGGTGTAGCCGGGCATCACATTATTCACGGTGATGTTGTACGGCCCCAGTTCCCCGGCCAGGGTTTTCATCAGGCCCACAACCGAGGCCCGTACGGCATTGGATAAAATAAGGTTTTCTACCGGCTGCTTTACAGCTTGCGAGGTAATGGTAATTATACGGCCCCAGCGTTGCTTTTTCATGCCGGGGAGAAAGCCCCTGATCATCTCCACGGCACTGGCCAGCAGCAGGTTATAGGTTGTATCCCAGGCGGCCTGTGGCAATTCTTCAAATTTACCGGCAGGCGGCCCCCCGGTATTGGTTACCAGGATATCAACAGTATTAAACTCCGCCAGGGCGCTGGCAATAAGGTTTTCGCGGTCGGCCGGGGAGGATAAATCGCCCGTCAGGGCCAGCACTTTGCCGGGGCCGGTGTTTTGTAACGCAGCGGCTGTTTGCTCCAGGGTGTCCCGGTGGCGCCCGCAGATAACCACATTAGCCCCTTCACGGGCCAGTTCAATGGCCACGGCCTTGCCCAGTCCCTGGCTGGAGGCGGCCACAAAAGCAGTCTTTTCTTGTACTCCCAGGTCCATCAGGCTTATTTTCGCAGGTAATCATCGGTGCCATCAAGCCAATCCTGCCGTGGGGGCGCCCAAGTGTCTATTTCCACCACTTCCCCGATCATCAGCGCCTCGTGGGGCAGGTGAGGGGGGATAACCAGCACATCCCCGGCCTGCAGTTCTATCTCCTGCTCTTTATTGGCCCCCAGAAAGAAACGCATTTTGCCCGCGATAACCTGGGTAATCTGTTCGTTTTCGTGGCTGTGCAGGGGCACCCGAAAGCCATCGTTAAATTTCATTTTGCCAATCATGATTTTGTCGCCATAAACCAGTTGGCGTTGCATATCGGGAGTAACCTGTTCTACCGGTACCTCGTTCCAGTTAATCTTGCTAAGCATAGGCGTAGGTTTTTGTCAGGGCTAAAATTACGGCAGAAATGCTTTACCCGGGGTATTTCAGGCAAAAAGTTGTTCCGGGTTTATTTCTAACAATTCCTGCCAGGACAACCCGGAGGCACCTACCAACAAGACGTTGGCCGGGCGGTATTTTTACGAACGTTGCCATGCCTTTGACAGGTTTAGTCGTCCATGTTATATGCCGCCTGATTGCAGCATTACTGGAATTGCTCAATTTGTACCATAATTTATATTATGTTAAATACTAAATTTTGCATTACCCCCCATCAATAGGAAGTGCTGGAATAATGCCTTTCTTTGTTGTATATTCCAGCGATTAACCAATCTGCAAATTGTGGGCCGTTACCTTACTTCACTAGCCTTACTTTTAACTTCCTTAGCCACACTGGCCCAAAACCGGCCCACAGCCAACTGGCCGAAAGTCATACCGCTCGCAAAGTTGAGCATTACCCTTTATCAGCCTGCGGTAGAGGGCGTTAACGGGAATTACTTAGAAGCACGGGCGGCTTTTAACCTTTTTGACGGCACCAGGTTACCCATCTTTGGCGCCCTATGGTTGCGGGCACGAATGCACATCAACCAGACGACACAAACCATCACCTACGATAAAATTACCATCTTAGATGTTAAC
>JALSJF010000031.1 GCA_026989505.1 Cyclobacteriaceae bacterium | reverse complement strand
CGGCAAAAACCACTCCCCCAACCACAAAACCCGCAACCGCGGAACCGGCAACGGCAACAGCCGGCTATGCCAGTGGGCACCCGTCCCCGGCTGCTGCCAAAATCCTGGCCGAAAAAGGCCTTGACCCGCAACAGGTAAAAGGTACCGGGGTGGGCGGCCGCATTACCAAAGAAGATGCCCTGGCCACTTCGGCTTCGGCAAGTGCAGCCGAACCGGCTAGCTCAGCTTCCAAAGCCTCAGCTACCCCTACCGGCCAAAAGACTTCGGGAGCAACGGCTGCCCGCAACGAAACCCGCAAAAAAATGAGCAGCCTGCGTAAGACAGTCGCCCGCAGGTTGGTAGCGGTAAAAAACGAAACGGCCATGCTCACCACCTTTAACGAGGTGAACATGCAACCGATTATGGCCATCCGGGCCAAATACAAGGAGTCGTTTAAAGAAAAACATGAGATAGGCCTGGGCTTTATGTCGTTCTTTATTAAAGCCTGCACGGTGGCCCTGCAGGAGTGGCCGGCCGTAAATGCCATGATTGATGGTGACGAAATGGTTTACCACGATTATTGCGATATCTCCATTGCCGTATCGGCCCCCAAAGGCCTGGTAGTGCCGGTAATCCGCAATGCCGAAACCCTGAACTTTGCTGAAATTGAAAAGGAAGTCCGCAGGCTGGCCTTAAAAGCCCGGGAGAATAAGCTTACCATCCCCGAAATGACCGGGGGTACTTTCACCATCACCAATGGCGGGGTGTTTGGCTCCATGATGTCCACCCCCATTATTAACGCCCCGCAGTCGGCCATCCTGGGCATGCATAACATAGTGGAGCGGGCCGTGGCTGAAAACGGGGAAGTGGTGATCAGGCCCATGATGTATGTTGCCCTTTCGTATGACCACCGCATCATTGACGGCCGCGAATCGGTGAGCTTTCTGGTACGGGTAAAAGAATTGCTCGAAGACCCTACCCGATTGTTGCTAAATGTATAATTAACCGGACAAAGAAATACGACCATGAAATACGATGTAACTGTAATCGGCTCCGGACCCGGAGGATATGTGGCGGCTATCCGCTGCGCCCAGCTTGGCTTTAAAACCGCCCTGATTGAAAAATACCCTACCCTGGGCGGCACTTGCCTCAATGTAGGCTGTATCCCCTCCAAAGCTTTGCTCGACTCTACCGAACACTACCACAATGCCCAAACCACCTTTGGTGAACATGGCATTAATCTTACCGGGCTCAAAGCCAACCTGGCCCGGATGATCAAACGTAAAGGCGAAGTAGTGGCCCAAACTACCCAGGGGATTGACTACCTGATGAAGAAAAATAAGATAGAAGTCCTGCATGGCACCGGCTCGTTTGTTGATAACCATACCCTTAAGGTAAGTGGTGCAGAAGAAATAACCCTTACTACCGACAAGGTAATTATTGCCACCGGCTCCAAGCCTGCCAGCCTGCCGTTTATCACCCTTGATAAGAAACGGGTGATCACTTCTACCGAGGCCCTTGAACTGAAAGAAGTACCCAAACACCTGATTATTATTGGGGGCGGGGTCATCGGCCTGGAACTGGGCTCGGTGTATGCCCGCCTCGGGGCCAAGGTCTCGGTAGTGGAGTACATGAACAGCCTGATCCCCACAATGGACGGCATGCTGGGCCGCGAGCTGAAAAAGGTGTTGAAAAAATTAAATTTTGAATATTTCCTGAAGCACAAGGTAACGGGCGTAAAAGCAACAGCTAAAACGGTTACCGTTACGGCCGAATCCCATAGAGGCGAGGCCGTTGAAATTAAAGGCGACTATTGTTTGGTGGCCGTAGGCCGTAAGCCGTATACCACGGGGCTGGGGCTGGAAAAAGCCGGGGTGAAGATGGATGAGGCCGGCCGGATTGTGGTAGATGACTGGCTTAAAACCACGGCCGATAATATTTATGCCATTGGCGATGTCGTCCGTGGCGCCATGCTGGCCCACAAGGCCGAAGAGGAAGGGGTGTTTGTGGCCGAAGTGCTGGCCGGCCAAAAACCGCATATTCATTACCACCTTATTCCCGGGGTAGTGTACACCTGGCCCGAGGTGGCCAGCGTTGGCTATACCGAAGAGCAGTTAAAAGAAGAAGGGCGGGCCTATACATCGGGCTCCTTTCCTTACCGGGCGCTGGGGCGTGCGCGTGCCAGCATGGACATAGACGGCCAGGTAAAGGTGCTGGCCGATAAAAATACCGATGAAATTTTGGGGGTGCACATCATTGGCGCCCGTGCTGCCGATATGATTGCCGCGGCTGTTACGGCTATGGAGTACCGCGCCTCGGCCGAAGATGTAGCCCGTATGAGCCATGCCCACCCTACCTATATGGAAGCGGTAAAAGAGGCCTGCCTGACGGCTAGTGGCAACCGGGCTATCCACATGTAACAGGCGGGTCCCCTAGGAGCCGGGCTACGTCATAGGCTTATATGAGCAGGGTGAACAGCAGGCAGGCCTGCCTGACGGCTAGTGGTAACCGGGCTATCCACATGTAACAGGCGGATCCCCAGGAGCCGGGCTACGTCATAGGCTTATATGAGCAGGGTGAACAGCAGGCAGGCCTGCCTGACGGCTAGTGGCAACCGGGCTATCCACATGTAACAGGCGGGTCCCCCGGGAGCCGGGCTACGTCATAGGCTTATATGAGCAGGGTGAACAGCAGGCAGGCCTGACGGCAACCGGCCCTGTACAAGTAGCTTTCGGCCCTAATCAAAAATAGCATTCAGCACCCCGGCCAGGCGCACCCCGGCTTGCAATAAACGCTGCTCTACCTCGGCAAGGTGGTCGTAATTATAGCGGTAACCAAGGTTTTTGCCATCGCCTATTGCATATACCGAGGCCCTTAGGGCCATCGACTCCATGGCCCAATCGTTTACCGAAGCCGCCTGCCACCGGGCTACCTGCTCTTTGGTGGTGTGGTTCAGGTGTATAGCCCATTCGGTATAACTAAGCTGTTGCTTGTCAATCATCCCCGAATCCCACACGCGGTGTAAGTTTGAGCTTTCCCAAAAGTAGTTGAGCTTCACATCATTGCCGCCCCGGTCTTTGCCCGTGCCCACATGCAGGGGCTGATGGATATCGCCAATAAAATGCACCAGGGCTTTGATGGCAAACCTTTGCTCGTCAAGGGTCAGCGTGTCCGATTTTAGCTGGCCAATAAAGGTGTTGATGGCCCAGATAACATCTCCTTCGGGGGCCTTTTCAGCCGTAGCATAGGTCTGTCCGTCAGGAATAGTAACATAATGCCAGGGTTTCATATAATCATAAGCAGGCTCCGATTTAATAAAATCCATCCAGTTGGCCACATCGGCCAGGGTTTCATGGCCGAGGATTTTCCGCACCGCTTTGCTGGCCTTTTTTGACAAATGATATTCCGCTATCCGGCCTATGGCACGGTGCCCGGTAAGGCCCCAACTACCCGCTTGCAAGGCTAGGAACATAAAGAGAAGAAAGGGTACTTTGTGTTTCATAATCAATTGTTTTATTCCTTTAGGTTTTAATACGCACATCTGTGGCTTTTAGCTTATTGCCATACCCGATGATTGGGTTAATATCCATTTCTTTAATTTCCGGGGCTGTAGCCAGCAAGGCACAAACACGGAGTACGATGTCAATCAATTGCCCTTCATCAACCCCCGGACGGCCGCGGTAGCCCTCAATAACCTTATAGCCTTTCAGGTGCCTGATCATAGCCCTTACTTCCTCATGGCTTAAGGGCGCCAACCCTACCCGCACATCTTTGATCAACTCTAACAGCACTCCGCCTATCCCTACCAGCACCAGGTGGCCAAACTTTTCTTCATATTTGGCCCCCACAAACAACTCATGGCCTTTCACCATTTCCTGCACGAGCACTCCGGTGGCCCCGTCAATGGCCATCAACTGGCGGTAGTGTTTTACCAGGCTTTCTGCCGTATGGATATTCAACGCCACCCCGTCAACATCGGTTTTATGGACAATCCCGGTAACTTTTAAGGCTACCGGGTAGCCGATTTCTTTGCTCCTGGCCAGGGCCTCCTCTTCGCCAGCCACATTATATTGCCGGGTGCGGGGAATTCCGGCAGCGTCCAGCAAAGCCAGCACCTCGGGCTGTGGCAGCAGCCCCGGCCCCCGGCCCTCAATGATTTGCCGGATACGGTTTTTATCCACCGCGGGCAGGCTTTCCGGGTCAGCCGGCACGGAGGTGGTATAAACAGCCGTTAAGGCATTGGCCAGGTTTACTTCATCAGGAAAATTAACATGCCCCTTTGAAAGAAAATATTTTATTTCCCTCTCGGCATTTATAATAGAAGGAAGCACCGGAAAAATTGGCTTAGGGCTTACCTCAAGTTTAACATTGAGCACTTTATAAACATTTTCCACATCAAAAAGCCCCGGGCTGCCGAAAACCACAATAATGGCATCAACATTAGTAAACTTGTAATTGCAATAATCAATGATGATGCCCAACTGTTCTGCGGACCCCGTAGCGAGAAAATCAATGGGGTTGGTTACCGAAGAGCCGGGGTCTAAATACGTGAGTAGCTCATCCGCCTCAGGGCCGGCAATTTTGGGCACCTGCAGCCCCCCCTTGGTCAGGGCATCGGTGAGCAGCACGGCCGACCCCCCGGCATGGGTAACAATGGCAATGCGGTTGCCCGGCAACTGTGGATAGGTAAAAACCGAAGCTACCGAGATCAGCTCATCACGGCTGCTGCAATATACTATGCCGGCTTTGCTGAACAGGGCACGTGTAGCCATAGCCGAGTTGGCCATGGCCCCGGTGTGCGAGGCTGCGGCCCGGCTGCCGGCCTCGGTCTCCCCGCCTTTAATGGCCGCAATCTGGCACCCTTTTTTTATCAGCGAGCGGCTGTGTTTGAGAAACCGCCCCGGGTCGCCAATGTTTTCTACATAAATCAGCTTGGTGCGGGAGCTGGTTTGCGGATTAAATGTTTCATCTAAGTAGGCCAGCACATCCTCAACCGAAGTCTGGGCAGCATTGCCAACCGAATAGATGCTGTTAAACTGTAAGCCTACCGGTACGGCCGCCTCCATAATAAATACGGCTGTAGCCCCGGAACTGGAAATAAAATCACACCCTTGCGGGCTCAGCTTGGGAATGGGCGAGGTAAAGACCCCCTGATAGTGGGCATTGATTACCCCGATACAGTTGGGGCCAATCAGGGTGCCGCCAACGTTATTCACCACGGCCGCCAACTGCTTTTCCAACTCTTTGCCCGCATCGCTTAGCTCGCCAAAGCCGGCCGAAATGATAATAAAAGCTTTGGTGCCCTTGGTCGTGGCCAATGCCGTAACCGTTTCCAGGGCATAGCGGGCGCTGATGGCGATAATGGCCATTTCTACGGCCGGCAAATCTTGTATGGCAGCCACCGTAGCTACCCCCTGCACATCCTTATCGTGCCGGTTAACCACATACAAATCCCCGGCAAACGACCCGTCCAACAGGTTTTTTAAAACCTTGCCCCCCGGTTTTGCGGTGTTGCGCGAGCCACCGATAACGGCTATACTGCGGGGGTTAATAATTTCATTACAGATCATAAAAAATCGCGCTCCTCTGATTAACAAAAATCGGAAGAGCTGGCAGATATTCCTAATTATTCCCTGCCGATAATCAAATTGCTTTGGGCAATCCCGGTAAATAGAAATACCTTTATCGGGAACCAAATTTCCTGCCCTATGGCAAGCTACAAACCGTCCCCGAGGAGCAAAATTATCCGCAGCCCGCAGCGGGCACATTACGACAAAAAAACCCTTTACCAGGTTTTGGATGCCGGCTATTTATGTCATGCAACTTACCTGTTTGAGGGGGCCCCGGTTATTGTGCCAACAGCTTATGTAAGGATTGATGACCATATTTATCTTCACGGGGCCGCCAATAACCGCCTGCTGAACAGCTTGGCAGCACAAAACCAGGCATGTGTGGCCGTTACCCATCTGGATGGCCTGGTGTTGGCCCGCTCGGCATTTCATCATTCGTTTAATTATCGTTCCGCAGTAATTTTTGGCACCCCCGGGGTAGTAGAGGCACCGCAGGAAAAGGAAACGATCCTGCAACGGTTTACCGAACAGGTGTTGCCCGGCCGCTGGGCAGAGGTAAGGCCTCCCTCGGCCAAAGAGTTGCAGGCAACCCGGGTGGTGGGCATAAAAATAGAAGAGGCCTCGGTGAAAATCCGCAGCGGGGGGCCGGTTGACGATGAGGCCGACTACGGCCTGCCGGTTTGGGCGGGCGTTTTGCCTTTGCAACAAACCGTTGGCCAGCCCCTTGCCGATAAACAGATAAGGCAGGGAATTAAGATTTCTGATGCGGTAACTAATATGGTAAAAAAGTAGTTTAATATGAATTCAGAGGAATTTAAAAAAATTGGCCATGAGTTTGTTGAATGGATGGCCGGGTACCTGGAAAATATTGAAGACTACCCGGTAAAACCCAAGCTTAAGCCGGGCGATATTTACCGGCAACTGCCTGACCTTCCTCCCGGGGAGGGGGAAAGCATGGCGGCTATTTTCAGGGATTTCCGCGAGGTTATTGTTCCCGGCATGACCCACTGGCAAAGCCCCTCGTTTCATGCGTATTTTCCCGGCAACAGCAGTAAACCCTCGGTACTGGCCGAAATGCTGACCGCCACCCTGGGCGCCCAGTGCATGGTGTGGGCAACCTCCCCGGCCGCCACCGAGCTGGAAGACCGGATAATGGAGTGGCTGCGGGAAATGGTGGGGTTGTCAACAGAATGGGTAGGCTCCATCCAAAACGGGGCCTCCGATGCCACCCTTAACGCCTTGCTTACCGCCCGCGAAAGAGCCTCCGGGTTTACCACCAACCATACCGGCCTCACCACCAATAATTTCAGGGTATATGCCTCGGAGCAAATCCACTCTTCGGTTGACAAGGCCGTAGCCATAGCCGGCATTGGCCGTGACAATCTGGTGAAAATCCCGGTTGATGAAGCCTTTGCCCTGCAACCGGCTAAACTGGCCACCGCCATTGACCGGGATATTGCGGCCGGCAAGCGCCCGCTGATGATTGTGGTGGGCATGGGCACCACCGGCACCACCGCCATCGACCCCCTGGCCGAAATTGTGGCCATCGGCAGAAAGAATAACCTCTGGGTGCATGTAGATGCGGCCCTGGCCGGCACTGCCCTGATCTTGCCCGAAATGCGCTGGCTGGCGGCCGGGCTGGGGGAAGCCGATTCTTTTGTGTTTAACCCACATAAATGGATGTTTACCAACTTTGATGCTTCGGCCTATTTTGTCAGGGACAAGCAGGCGCTGATCAACACGTTTTCGGTAACGCCCGAATACCTGCGTACGGCCGAAGATGACCGGGTAAACAATTACCGCGATTGGGGCATACCGCTGGGCAGGCGCTTTCGGGCGTTGAAGCTGTGGTTTGTCATCCGTAGCTATGGCTGCAAAGGTTTGCAGGAAAAAATCCGCCTGCACCTGCAACTGGCCCGGTGGTTTAAGCGGCAGGTAGAGGCCGATGACAGGTTTGAGTTGCTGGCTCCCGTGCCCCTGAATACGGTTTGCTTCCGGGCGATAAAACCGGGGGCATCGCTGGCGGAATTGAATGCTTTTAATGAAAACCTGATGCACCGCTTAAACCAAAGTGGGGAGTTGTTTCTCACCCATGTAAAACTTAACGGTGTTTTTACCCTGCGGATGGTCATCGGCCAGACCGAAGTGGCAAAAAAACATGTAGAAAAAGCCTGGCAACTGATTAAAGAAAAAGCCTTCAAATAAGGGCAGCTGCGGCCTTCGTCAGCTTCTTGTGCATAATGCCCGAAAATAGCAGCAACTGTTTAACTTTGTGGCCAATTTAATTCGCTTACTATGCAGCACGACAACGTAATTTTTGATCTTATAGAAAAAGAACGGCAACGGCAACGGAGCGGCCTGGAGTTGATTGCCTCGGAAAACTATACTTCTAAACAAGTAATGCAGGCTATGGGCAGTGTGCTTACCAATAAATATGCCGAAGGCCTGCCCCACAAACGCTATTATGGCGGGTGTGAGGTGGTAGATGAAATTGAAGACCTGGCCATTGCCCGTGCCAAAGAGCTCTATGGTGCTGCCTGGGCCAATGTGCAGCCCCACTCCGGGGCCCAGGCCAATGCGGCCGTGATGCTGGGGGTATTGAATGCCGGTGATACCATCCTGGGCTTCGACCTGTCGCATGGAGGCCACCTTACCCACGGTTCTGCGGTAAACTTCTCCGGTAAGTTGTACAAGCCCGCTTTCTACGGGGTAGAGGAGGGCACCGGCACCATCGACTGGGATAAGCTCCGCGACAAGGCCCGCGAGGTAAAACCTAAACTGATTATCTGCGGGGCTTCGGCCTACAGCCGCGACTGGGACTATGAACACCTGCGGGCTACAGCCGATGAGGTGGGCGCCCTGCTGCTGGCCGACATCTCACACCCTTCAGGGTTAATTGCCCGCGGTCTGCTCAACGACCCGCTGGAATATTGCCATATTATAACCACTACCACGCATAAAACCCTGCGCGGCCCACGGGGCGGGTTGATTATGATGGGGGAAAACTTTGACAACCCCTGGGGCCGGAAAACACCCAAGGGGATAATTAAAAAAATGTCAGCCATTTTGGATGGTGCCGTTTTTCCGGGAACCCAGGGCGGCCCGCTGGAGCATGTGATAGGCGCCAAAGCCGTAGCTTTTGGCGAGGCCCTGTCAGAGGAGTTTTTGCACTATGTAATACAGGTGCAAAAAAATGCCCGGGTAATGGCCGATGCCTTTGTGCACCGGGGCTACAAACTGATCTCCGGGGGTACCGACAACCACATGATGCTGATTGACCTGCGTAACAAAGGCATTACCGGCAAAGGGGCCGAGCAGGCGCTGGTAAAAGCCGATATTACCACCAACAAAAACATGGTACCCTTTGATGATAAGTCGCCTTTTGTTACCTCCGGCATCCGGGTGGGCACGGCCGCCATTACTACCCGCGGATTAAAGGAAGACGATATGGAAAAAATTGTCGGGTTGATTGACCGGATTATTCAGGCCCCGGAGGATGAAGATAACCTTGCGGCCGTAAAGCAGGAAGTAAACGCCTGGATGTCGCAATACCCCTTGTACGAATCCGCCACCCGTGAAACCGTGTAAATGCCCCGCGACCAGTTAGATACCGAACCGGTAGAAGAAGTCAAAGAAATGACCTTTCTTGAGCACCTCGAAGAGTTGCGCTGGCACCTCATGCGCTCGTTGGTAGCTATCCTGGCTTTATCTATTGTGGTGTTTCTGGCCAAAGATTTCGTCTGGCATAATATTATCCTGGCGCCTTCACGCCTTGATTTCTGGACCTATCAAATGCTGTGTAAGGCGGGGGAGTGGCTCAACTCCGATGGCCTGTGCATTAACGACCTGCCGTTTATCATCCAGAGCCGCAAAATGACCGGGCAGTTTACCATGCATATTACTACCTCTTTCCTGATTGGCCTGATTGTGGCCTTTCCCTATGTTTTTTGGGAGATCTGGAGCTTTATCAGCCCCGGCCTTTATGAGAAGGAAAGAAAAAACACCCGGGGGGCCGTGTTTTTTGTCAGCCTGCTGTTCCTTACCGGGGTGTTGTTTGGGTATTATATTATCTCGCCCCTGTCGGTAAATTTTCTGGCCCATTACCGGGTTGATCCCAGCATCCAGAATGAGTTTGAGCTGATCAATTATGTGTCCACTATTTCGATGATTGTGCTGGCTACGGCCGTGCTTTTTCAACTACCGATAATCGTTTATGTGCTCACCAAAGCCGGCCTGGTAACCCCGGAGGGCATGAAAAGCTACCGCAGGCATGCCATCATTGCCATCCTTGTTCTGGGGGCCCTCTTAACCCCTCCCGACCCGATCAGCCAAATTTTAGTGGCCATTCCATTATTCGGTTTATATCAAATTAGTATATTTATATCGGCAGCCGTAATCAAAAAGGAGCGGTTGCGCGAACAAGCCGTAATCAAAAAAACAGTAAAATGAGCCTTAAAATAGCCATCGGTGGTGACCATGCCGGGTACGAATTAAAGAAATCTCTAATTGCCAGCTTAAAGGCGGAAGGCCATCATATTAAAGATTTTGGCCCGTATAATGAGGAGTCGGTTGACTATCCCGACTACGTACACCCGCTGGCCACGGCCGTGCATAGTGGTGAATTCGATTTCGGCATTGCCATCTGTGGCAGCGGCAATGGGGTGGCCATGACCGCCAATAAGCACCAGGGCATCCGGGCGGCTTTATGCTGGTTGCCCGAACTGGCACGGTTGGCACGGGCACACAATGATGCCAATATGCTTTGCCTGCCTGCCCGCTTTATCCGGCAAAAAGAGGCCGCAGAAGCAGTGGCAGCCTTTCTAAGCGAACCCTTTGAAGGCGGCCGTCATCAGCGCAGGGTAGAAAAAATCGATTGCTAAAAATTCCGGCTTACCGCTAAAATCGGCTATACTTGCAGGAAGATTGAGGAGGAGATGAAGGTAATCCGGAATATAATGCTGGGCCTGGGCATATTGGTGGCTGCCGGAATAACGGCCTGGCAGTACTGGCCCCACCCCGTAACCACCCCGGAAGAACCCGTAACCGCCTTATCCCTGCCCTTGTTAGATACTACCCGCATAACCGCCCCGCAAACTTATTTTGGCTATGTGGTTGACTCCCTGGAGGTGCTTTACCAGACAGTAAAACGCCATGAATACCTGGCCGGTATCCTGGCCGGGCACAACATCACCAACGAAGACATCCACACCCTTACCCAGCGGGCTAAAGGCATTTTTGATATCCGCAAAATGGGGGTGCGCAAGCCCTATGAGATGCTCTGTTATAAGGATGACAACTGCACCGCCAAGGCCATGATTTACCATCTTGATGCAGTAAACTATGTGGTATTCCATTTAGAAGACTCCATTTATGTAAAAACCGGCTCGCAACAGGTGGTTACCGTTGAAAAAACCAGCAGCGGCATCATTCAAAACTCCCTGGCGGTAACCATGGACCTGAACGGGCTCAGGCCTCAGCTTACCAACGACCTGGCCGATATCTTTGCCTGGGAGGTGGATTTCTTCCGCCTTTTTCCCGGTGACCGCTACAAACTTATTTATGAGGAGCAGTTTGTTAATGGCGAATCAATTGGTTATGGCAAAATAAAAGCGGCTGTTTTTGAACATGGTGAGGAACAGCACTATGCCTTTTATTTTGACCAGGGCGATGGCATCGAGTATTTTGATGAACAGGGCAATAGCCTGCGTAAAACCTTTTTAAAGTATCCGGTAAAGTTCAGCCGCATTTCTTCCCGTTATTCCGGCCGCAGGTACCATCCGGTACAAAAACGCTACAAAGCTCACCGGGGCACTGATTTCGCTGCCCCCCAGGGCACGCCCATTCGCAGCGTAGGCGATGGCATTGTTAGCGAAGCCCGCTACAGCAAGTATAATGGCAACTATGTTAAAATAAAGCATAATTCAGTGTATGCCACCCAGTATTTGCACATGGTTAAAATAGCTTCCGGCATCCGCCCGGGGGTACGGGTAAAACAAGGGCAAACCATTGGCTATGTGGGCCATACCGGCCTGGCGCGGGGCAACCATGTGTGTTACCGGTTTTGGAAGTACGGCCAACAGGTAGATGCCCTGCGGGTTGACCTGCCCTCAAGTGCGCCCGTGGCCGACAGCCTGCTAACCGGTTACCGGCAAGCTGTGGCGAGGCTACGCCCGGCCCTGGATTCAATTGCTTATCCGGTAGCCGCCCCCTTAACGGCTGCAGGCGAATGAGCGGTTAATCTATTTCCAGCAACGTGGGGCAGTGGTCGGAGTGAACCACATCATTCAATAGGTCAGCGCGCCTGAGGCGGGGGGCCATATTCTCCGTCACCACCTGGTAATCAATACGCCAACCCTTGTTGTTTTTACGGGCATTGAACCGGTACGTCCACCAGGAGTAACGCTGATCACCGGGATTGAGGTAGCGGTAACTGTCGATAAAGCCGCTGTTGAGGAATTTCGTTACCCAGGCGCGCTCTTCCGGAAGAAAGCCACTGTTGTTTTTATTGCCTTTGGGGTTATGAATATCAATCTCTTCGTGGGCAATATTAAAATCACCAACAATAATCAGTTGCCCCACTTCCCGGGCTACCTGATGGGCATAATCATAAAATTCATCTAACCATTGCATTTTAAACGCCTGGCGTTCATCGCCACTGGTACCGGAGGGCATATACACATTCATCAGCGAAAAATCAGCATAATCGGCCCGGATAACCCGGCCTTCATGGTCGTAATGCGGCATACCACAACCGTTTTCTACGTGCCGGGGTTTGGTTTTACTAAGGATGGCAACCCCGCTATAGCCCTTTTTTTCGGCACTTTCCCAGTAGTGGTGGTAGCCCAGGTCAGCAAAGGCGGCCACCGCAACCTGTTCGGGCCGCGCCTTGGTTTCCTGCAGGCAGAGGATGTCGGGCTGTTCCTGTGCCAGCCAGTTGGCAAGGCCTTTGTTCAGGGCCGCCCTGATGCCGTTGACATTATAGGAGATTATTTTCATTGCGGTTTTCGTTGGTTATAGCTGATCCCAGCCAATCTCTTTGGCAAAGTATTCAATAATATGCATTTTAAGTAATTGTTCCTGCTCCAGTAAATCGAAATGCGGCAGTTTTTTTACATTCTTCCAGTGCGGCCAGCCATCTTCATCGTGGCCTTCCAGCACATAAAACCCCGAAAGGCTGAGCACCTTGCAAATGGCAATATGCAGCAGGTCTTGCTTTTGTTCTTTGGTAAACTCAAGGTTACCCTTGCCCAACTCCTGAATGCCGATCAGGTAGAGTACCCCGTTCAGGTCGCGCGGTTTTTTATTAAACGTGGCCTGCAGCCGCAACCGCAGTTTCTGCCACTTACGCTCCAGTTCAAGGTCTTTTTTTATCATGCTACCGCTTATTGTGGATTGTACCGGGCCTCTTTCAGTATTTTCCGGGCATCGGGGTTAGCCATGAGGGCCTGCAGGCTGGTGCCGGGGTGCCGGTTATGGTATTCTCTTACAATGTCCCAGCCCATCCAGGCCCCGATACGTCCGGGGCATTTATTGCCGATTTCAAATACATTGGGGCGCTCATCAAGGTATTTCTGCTTGATCATGTGGTTGGTTTCGTAGAGCAGTTCGTTTTCCAGGAAATAATACCAGAGCAGCTTGCGGTTCTCCTGCACATTGGCCAACTCAGCCCCATCGTACCAGATAAGCAGGGAGTCCGGGGTGCAGGGCAGCATGCTTTTTGCAAAGAAGTACTTCTTGCCATAATAAATCATATCAGCCGCCATGGTATTGTCTTTAGGGTCTTCGCGCAAAAACCGGTCGGCATAAAGCAAGACGGTAGCGGGCACAATATAGGGTTTGTCGTACCGTTTAAGAATGTAAAGCGGTATGCCTTGCGGCCGGTACTTTCCCTCCGGCCCCAGATAATAATCCAGGCCGATGATAATCCGCTCGTTATCCACGTACATTTCGCTGCTGCCAAAGCCGGTGACTAATGTTTGAATTGCAGGTGGTTTGAACTCCGGATAGTAATGACGGATATAAGAAAAAGCTTGCGCAAACGCCTTTTTTATATCAGCCATATCGCCAAAATAGGCTTTGGTCTCCATCAGCAAAGTATCGGTATAGGGGTTTTTAATTACCCCAAAAATAGTTTTCGCCAGGAGGGTGTCGGAAGGGTATTGTGCCGAACCCAAAAACTCTTTGGTAAGTACCGGATGGGCCGTCAGGAAGTTGAGTACATCCTGCGGAGTTTCACTGGCAAACAGTTCGTCCTCTAACCGCTCAATTTCTACGGTTACGGTTTCTGTAAGCTCCGGGGCTTCAATACAAACCTCATCGTTACCGGAACAGGCAACAAGCACAACCGGCAAAATCAACAATAATTTCCTCATCAAGTGCAATGTTAGTTCAGCCTGTGTTGACCACAAAACGGAGACATCTGACTTTTCGTATGTGCCGGGCACCGTAAGCAACCGTTACCCGGTAACCTCACCGCTTTAGTCCACCTCAATCACTTCCAGCTCACTGTTCAGGAACTTATATTCGGTAACCGCCAGTGAAGAGTCTTCAATCAGCTTTACCCATTTATGGTATTTCATAAACCACTTAAAGCGGATGGAATACACGCCACGGGTAAAAAACGAATACAAATAGGGGTGCAAGGCCAGCGAAATGTTTTTCTCGTTCTGGTCCACCAACAGGTGGTCCAGCGTTTGTTCAATCTCCTCCGCTACCTGAATAGAGGCCGTAATTTGTCCGGTACCGTTGCAGGTGGGGCATTTTTCTGCGGTGATAATGTTCACCTCAGGCCTTACCCGTTGGCGGGTTATCTGCATCAGGCCGAATTTAGACAAGGGCAGTACGGTAAACTTCGACCGGTCGTCCTTCATCTCGTCCTTCATTTTTTGATAGACCAGCTTCTTGTTTTCCGCCTTGCGCATATCAATAAAATCTACCACAATGATACCCCCCATATCGCGCAGGCGCAGCTGGCGGGCGATCTCGGCTGCCGCTTCTAAGTTTACGGCCAGGGCGGTAGCCTCCTGGTTAGCCTCGGAGTTTGATTTATTGCCGCTGTTCACATCAATTACGTGCAGGGCCTCGGTGTGCTCGATGATCAGGTAACCACCACCTTTGATGCTTACCGACCGGCCGAAGAGCAGTTTTATCTGTTTCTCAATGCCAAACGCTTCAAAAATTTTGGCCCGGCCATTATAATATTTGACGATCTTCTCTTTGTCGGGGGCAATTTTTTTGGTGTAGGCCTTAATTTCCTCGAACATCTTTTTGTCATCAATGGTGATGCTGTCAAACGATTCGTTGAGCACATCACGCAGGATGGAGGAGGTTTTGTTTACTTCGCCCACAATAACATCGCGGGGTTTGGCTTTGTGCAGGGTTTGAATACCCTTTTTCCAGCCATCGTACAGGATGTTCAGGTCGTTGTGCAGGGCGGCTACATCTTTGCCCTCGGCCACGGTACGGATGATGACCCCGAAGTTTTCGGGTTTAATAGAGGTAAGCAAGCGCACCAGGCGTTTGCGTTCATCGCTATTGGTAATTTTTTTCGATACACTTACCGCATTGGAAAATGGCACCAGTATTATATACCGGCCGGCAAGGGATAACTCACAGGATAACCGTGGCCCTTTGGTGGAAATGGGTTCTTTCACCACTTGCACCAGAATCTTCTGGTTTCGGGTAAGTACTTCTGAAATCTTGCCGTGCTTGTTAATGTCGGGCAGGATTTTAAACTTACCTAAATCGCCACTTACGCTGCTTCTACTGCTTAGTACCTGCTTCGTAAATTTGTTTAGCGATAATATTTTTGGTCCCAGATCAAGATAGTGGAGAAATGCGTCTTTTTCATATCCAATGTCAATGAAAGCTGCATTTAACCCGGGAACCACTTTTCTTACCGTTCCCAGGTAAATTTCTCCTACTGTAAATTGATTGCCATCTTCTTCACGATGGTATTCCAGAAGACCTTTGTCTTTTAGTAGGGCTATTCGGCATCCTTTTTGAGTCGAGCTTACTACTAATTCGTTACTCAAAACTTAATGCTTTTAAATGAATAAATATTTTTTTGAGCATGCTTATCCTTTAAGCAAACTCAGGTGAGGCTCTTTAGCCTACAGCCTACTTCTTCTTATGTCTGTTTTTTCTAAGACGCTTCTTTCGCTTATGAGTCGCGATCTTATGTCTTTTTCTTTTTTTACCGCAAGGCATAATGTTAAAATTTTTTAATGTTTACACAACGGCACAGCCGTTTCATTTAATTATTTTATACGGGCAAGCCCGGCAATTACAGTTATTAAGCCCATTCACATAGTAAACGGGAGCGCAAAGTTATCCCTTTTTAACGAAAATCAAGTATTCTTCCTTGCTTTTTCGTTTTTACGGGCAACAGGAAAATGCCGGCAGAGGGTTACTTGCCTACTTTATCGCTGTTTTTGATTTTGTTAAGAAAAACTTTTGAGGGCTTAAAGCTGGGCACATAATGCTCTTCAATAACAATAGCGGTGTTTTTAGAAATATTTCGCGCTATCTTACGGGCCCGCTTTTTGTTCACAAAGCTGCCAAACCCGCGCACATAAATATTTTCCCCATCGGCCATAGAGTTTTTCACTACACTAAAAAAGGCTTCTATGGCTACACTTACATCGGCTTTGTCAATACCGGTTTTGTCTGCAATTTGCGCGATTACGTCTGCTTTAGTCACGTTAAAAAAGGTTAAAAGTTTTAGATAAATGGCTAAAAGCCAATGATTTTGGCACAAATTTAAGCGCAAAGTTTTAATATAAAAATAAATCAGGGACTTTTGCTAAAGATTAAGGCTGATAATTTGACCAACCACCCTTTTACCACCGTCATACTTAACTGGTACGCCCAAAACAAGCGCTCTTTACCCTGGCGCGAGCAACGTAACCCCTACTTAATCTGGTTGTCAGAAATCATTTTACAACAAACCCGGATAGCCCAGGGTTTACCCTATTATCAGCGCTTTGTGCGGGCTTATCCCGATGTGCACCGGCTGGCTGCGGCATCCGCGGATGAGGTGCTGCGCCTCTGGCAGGGGCTGGGCTACTACAGCCGGGCCCGCAACTTGCATAAATGTGCCCAAATTGTTGCCGTACAGCATCACGGGCATTTCCCCGATAACATGGCCGCGCTGCGTACCCTGCCGGGCATTGGCCCCTATACAGCAGCGGCCATTGCCTCCCTGGCATTTAATGAGGCAGTACCGGCTATTGACGGTAATGTTTACCGGGTGCTGGCCCGTTATTTTGGCGATGAAACCGATATCACCTCGGCTGGGGCGTTTAAGCATTTTTACCAATTGTCGCTGGCGGTGCTTGATAAGGGCCGGCCGGGGGATTATAACCAGGCGTTGATGGATTTCGGGGCCTTGTTTTGTACTCCCCGCCAGCCCGATTGCCGGCAATGTGTTTTACAGTCGGGCTGTGTGGCCTTTGCCACCAACAGGCAGCAGGTATTGCCGGTTAAAAGCAAAAAAGCCAAAATCCGGGAGCGAAACTTTTACTATGTGTTCATGTTATATAAAGATAAGGTACTGATGCGCCAGCGCCCAGCCGGGGATATTTGGCAAGGGCTCTATGAACCGGTACTTATTGAACATGACCGGTCGCAGGCCTTCGGGCAACTGCAGCACCCCTTGCTCGACATGCTGCATCAACAAGGCCTGAAAATTACCTGGCAAGAGAAAAATATCCGGCATCTGCTGTCGCACCAGTTGTTAAATGTTAATTTTGCCCTGGTATCGCTGGGCGGGCAAGAAACGTTGGCTACCCGCATGGCAACCGGGGCGTACCATTGGTATGCTTTAAGCGCAGTTGAAGCGCTGCCGAAACCGGTTTTAATCGCAAACTATTTGGATACCCGGGTTAATTCAATAAATTTACAGTAAGAGAAAATATTATGGCAGGAGTAAACAAAGTAATTTTAGTTGGCAATCTGGGCCGTGACCCGGAAGTACGCCATTTGGAAAGTGGGGTGCCGGTGGCTTCTTTTTCGGTAGCCACCTCTGAATCCTATAAAGACAAAAGCACCGGGGAAAGAAAAACGGTTACCGAGTGGCATAATGTTGTGCTCTGGCGCGGCCTGGCCGAGGTAGCCGAAAAATACCTGCACAAAGGCGACCAGGTGTATATTGAAGGCAAGCTACGTACCCGCCAGTGGGAAAAAGACGGGGTTACCCGCTATACTACCGAAATTGTGGGCGAAAATATGACGATGCTCAGTAGCCGGCCAAGGGCCGAAGGTGCAACGGGCACCGCTGCCCCCCAGCCGGCTGCCGATACTGCCCCGGCCGCCACCACCCCGGCCAGCCAAACGGCTGAACCTGAGGCTGATAATTCAGCGCAGGAGGTAGATGACCTGCCCTTTTAAGCAAAACCCATGAGCGGTCAGCTACGTAATATTGTTTAACTAAAGCAAAGTTATTGGAAACGAGCATTGTTGACGAACCTCCGAGTAGGGCCCTCCTGGTCCTTGGGGATATAATACAGGCACAGGTACTGGGAGGCTTCTCTTTCTATTTGGTTTATATCGGTCTTATCCTCCTGTTGCTGTTGTTGCTGTCAGCGCTTATTTCCGGCTCAGAAGTGGCTTTCTTCTCTATAGAGGCAGGCGAATTGGAGGAGCTAAAAAAAAGTAACCGGAAAACCGATAACCGTATTGCTGCTTTGCTGGCCAGGCCCAAATACCTGCTGGCCACTATCCTTATCCTCAATAATTTCGTTAACGTGGCCATCGTTACCCTTTCTACCTATGTTACGTGGCAGATTTTTGCCGGGGCCAACCAGGCTACGTTAATCACCACCCTGACCTTTATCATCACCTTTGTTATCGTGTTTTTTGGCGAGATCGTACCCAAAATATATGCTACCCAACAGCGGGTAGCCTTTGCCCGCAAAACCAGCGGCATAATAACCCTGGCGGCCATGTTGGTCAGGCCGCTGGCCTGGATGCTGGTAAATTTTACTTCGATCGTAGAAAAACGCATTGAGCGAAAACACGACCCCTCTTCCATCGAAGAAGTGCACCAGGCCCTGGAAATGACCACCCAATCGGGCATCACCGAAGAAGAAAAGGACATCCTGAAAGGGATTGTTAACTTCAGCACCATTTCGGTTACCCAGGTAATGCGTTCACGGGTAGATATTGTGGCCGTGGAAAATGATATTTCGTACCATGAGTTGATGGATATTATCAATAAAGAAGGGTTTTCCCGTATTCCGGTTTTTGCCGAAGACATTGATAATATTAAAGGTATTTTGTACGTCAAAGACCTGCTACCCTATATCGATCAGGATGAAAACTTTCAGTGGCAGAAGTTGCTGCGGCCGGCTTATTTTGTGCCCGAAAGCAAGATGATTGATGACCTGCTGAAAGATTTTCAGGAAAAACGGGTGCATATTGCTATCGTGGTAGATGAATATGGCGGCACTTCCGGGTTGCTGACCATGGAAGATATCCTGGAGGAAATTGTGGGTGAGATCAACGATGAGTTTGATGCAGAAGAACGGTTGTTTCACCAAATAGATGACAGCACCTATGATTTTGAAGGGCGTACCTCCATCAACGATGTGTGTAAAGCGCTGAAGGTTGAGGCTAGTTTTTTTGATGAAATAAAGGGCGAAAGTGAATCGCTGGGCGGGATGTTGCTGGAGCATTTTGGCGATATCCCCAACACCGGGGAACATATTGATTATGCCAACTATACGTTTACTATTTTAGCGGTGGACAAACGCAGGATAAAAAAAGTGCGGGTTAAAATAAACTAATGCTATGCGCAAGGGGTTCAGCGGATTGATTATGGTATTGTTGCTGGTGGGTTGCGGGGAGTCTTATACCCCCAAACCCAAAGGCTATAACCGCCTCGACCTGCCGCCCCACCGCTACACCCGGTTGCCCGATAGCCTGCCCTATAGCTTTGAGGTTTCTACGGCCGCCCGCATCCTGCCCGATAGCTCCTGGCTGGCCGAAAGGTATTGGATAGACCTTTATTACCCGCAGATTACGGCCAATATTCAGTTAACTTATAAAGACCTGAAGCAGGACAAGACCTTTCTTAAAGAGCTGGTGAACGATTCTTACAAGCTAACCGCCAAACATCAGATTAAAGCCTATGCTATTGAGGAAAGCGTGGTGCGTACGCCTAAGGGGAAAACAGCCGTTATTGCCGAACTGGAGGGGGAGGTGCCCACCCAGTTGCAGTTTTTTATTACCGATTCTACCAAAAACTTCCTGCGCGGGGCTTTGTACTTCCGCACTTCCACCAAAAACGATTCCCTGGCCCCGGCTATCGAGTACATGAAAATTGACGCCCTGCACCTGCTGAATACCCTGGAATGGAAGAATTAATACCCGAACTATTCATGATTTTTATGAATAATCCGGGTTAATACGCGACAAACCAAACATAGCCTGTACGTCCATAGCCTACAGCCTTTGTCTGGCAAACCCCGGTTGCACCGGAACCAGTCCCTCAGTCGGGCTGATCCCGAATAACCCGGGACGGCCTCTCCTGTATTGTCGGGATGACAGGATTTGAACCTGCGGCCTCTCCGTCCCTAACGGAGTGCGCTACCGGACTGCGCCACATCCCGTATCAACCTCCGAAGCCCCACCGGGGCGAAGGGGGTTATCAACCTCTCACTACCATCACAAAGCACATACTGCTTTCGTTATTGGTGGCTTCGCCCGGCAATCCGGACTGCCAATGTTTCCTATCCCCCCAAAACTGCCCACCGGGGCGAAGGGGGTTATCAACCTCTCACTACCATCACAAAGCACATACTGCTTTCGTTATTGGTGGCTTCGCCCGGGCCGGACTGTCCGCCTTCGGTACGTGCCACGTGCCAAATTCTGGGTGGCAAAGTTAGCAAACTACCCTTGCTAAGCCAATTTTTTTGGCAAAATGATACCTGAAATATTTGCCGCTTTGCACAGATTTTTTTGCACTCACGGCAATTTTATCCTATTTTTGCATGTTCGCAAACCCAATTTCTCATAAATAATTAAAGAAAAAGCAGTTATATTGACCCGTTTTAGCCTTTTGTTGCAACTAAATTGGTTAAAACAGGGTTATATATAGTGGGTAAATATGTCCGTGGGCAATGGGTTTGCCATACTAAGGAGCAAGAAATTAAAAAACAGCTATGAGACAACTGAAGATCACGCAAAACATCACCAATCGTGAAAATCAATCCCTGGAGAAGTATTTTCAGGATGTTAACAAGATTGAAATGATTTCCTCGGAGGAAGAGGTAGAACTGGCCCAAAGGATACAAGACGGTGACGAAGCCGCCCTGGAAAAACTGGTGAAGGCCAATCTGCGCTTTGTGGTATCGGTAGCCAAGCAGTATCAAAATAAGAGCCTCACCCTGAACGACCTGATTAACGAGGGCAACCTGGGTTTAATTAAGGCCGCTCAGAAATTTGACCATACCCGTGGTTTTAAGTTTATTTCGTATGCCGTTTGGTGGATCCGCCAGTCGATTATGCAGGCTTTGGCCGAGCATTCGCGCCTGGTACGTATTCCGCTCAACAAGGTGGGCAGCCTGAATAAAATTAATAAGGCCATGGCCGAACTGGAGCAGAAGTATAACCGGGCCCCTACGGATGAAGAACTGGCCGAAATCCTGGAAATGGACGACAAGGAACTGAAAGGCACCTTAAGCGCCAGGACCCGCCACGTATCGGTTGATGCCCCGTTTGCCGAAGGCGAAAGCAATTCCCTGCTGGATGTGCTGGAAGATGGCTCCATTGCCTCTACCGATGGCGACCTGGAATATACCAGTTCGCTGCAAATTGAAACCGAACGGTCGCTGGCTACCCTGGACCCCCGTGAACAACAGGTGTTGCGCATGTACTTTGGTATTGGCGAACAAACCGCCATTTCTTTAGAGCAAATTGCCGAAACCCTGAACATTACCCGTGAGCGGGTGCGCCAGATTAAAGAAAAAGCCATTAAAAAGTTGCAGCATGATTCGCGCAACAGGTTATTGATAGATTACCTGGGCTAAGGAAATACCCAGGCACTAAGCCCAAAGCCATCTTGTAGGTACAGGATGGCTTTTTTAATGGCTGACGGGTTAAATCGCGCTCAGCTTATAAGTGTTCCCCTCGCTGATAGCGGGCTTTGGCCTCATCCAAAAAGCTAACAAAACCTTCAATACTTAAGTCATAACCGCGGGGCTGGATGACCAGGTTTTCATCCTTATCCAGGATAACATAGAAGGGCTGGGCATTATTATTATATACCCTGATCTGGTAGTCGGCATTTTTCTTGCCAATGGTTTTTTTCACCTTACCGTCATAATCCGACTTATACCACTCACTTTCCGGTAATTCGGTGCGGTCATCAACATACAGGGCCACCAGTACAAAATCCTCGCGTAGCCTTTTCAGCACCTTGGGGTCTGACCACACCCTGGCTTCCATCTCCCGGCAGTTCACACAGCCATGGCCGGTAAAGTCGATAAACAAAGGCTTATTCTGCTCACGGGCACAGGCCATGGCTTGGTCGAAATCAAAATAGCCTTCCAGCCCATGCGGAAAATGCAGCTTATCCGCATACTTGGGTGGCTCGCAAATATTCTCCTCGGTAGCCACAAAACCGGCTTGCATCGAACTTAAATCAAAATCGTGTGAACTCATGGGCGGCAGGTAGCCCGAAAGTGCCTTGAGGGGGGCGCCCCACATGCCGGGAATTAAATACACCACAAAAGTGAAGGTGATAATCGAGAGCAAGAGCCTGAACACCCCAACTTTTTCCATCGGGCTATCATGCGGCAGCCGGATTTTGCCAAGCAGGTAGAAGCCCAGGAAAGCAAAAATCACGATCCAGAACGCGAGGTAAATTTCCCGGTCGAGGATGCCCCAGTGATATGCCTGGTCGGCTACACTGAGGAATTTTAAGCCCAGGGCCAATTCCAACAGGCCCAACACCACTTTTACCGAATTAAGCCAGCCTCCTGATTTGGGCATTTTTTTCAGCCAGTCGGGGAAGATGGCGAACAGGGTAAAAGGCAGGGCAAAGGCCAGGGAGAAAGACAACATGCCCAAAATCGGCATGATAAACTTCCCCTGGGTGGAAAGCACCAGCACACTGCCCACAATGGGGAAGGTGCACGAAAACGAAACCAGGGCCAGGGTAAAGGCCATAAAAAACACCCCCAGCAAACCACCCCGGTCGGATTGCTGGTCCATTTTGTTAACAAAAGAACTGGGCAGGGTAATTTCAAACAAGCCTAAAAACGACAAAGCGAAAATAAAGAAAATCAGAAACACCAAAATGTTGGGGAACCAGTGGGTAGCGAGGTTATTCAGCGTATCTGCCCCGAAAATTACGGCTGTCAGGGTGCCGATAATGGTAAAAATAAGGACAATGGAGATGCCAAAGATAACCGCCTTACGCACGGGGTTGCCGCCTTTTTCCCCTTCCTTAAGAAAGAAAGTAACCGTCATCGGGATCATCGGGAACACACATGGGGTCAGCAATGCTACCAACCCGGTAACAAAAGCAAACAAAACAAACGCCCACAAGCCCTTGTCTTCGGGCTTCTCAAAAGTTGCGGTCGTCTTTTGTTGGCTTTTTACTGCGCCTGCCTCAGCCTTTTTTTTTACCGCAGCCTGAATACCAAAACTGCTTTGGTCAAAATCATCCTCAAACGGAATGCAGCGGCCATCGGTATCGGTACAAACCTGGTAGTTAATGGAGCCGCTGAAGGTTAAGGGCAGGCTAAGCACTTTAATGGTTTGCCGGAACTCCCCCTTTTCCTGGAAATAAGTGTAGTCCCCCTCAAAAATTTCGTCATAGCCCTTTTTGGGGTTAATGGCACGGATACCCCCCACCAACGCGTAGCTGCTGTTGGGGGTAAAAACCAGTTCGGTAACCATCGGGCCCAGGTCGGGGTCAAAGTCGGAAGAATAGAGGTGCCAGCCTTTCTCTATGGTGGCCTTAAAGACCAGGTCTATTTCGTCACCAATTTTATACTCTTTTTGTGCGAGTTCAAATGTCCACTCATTCGGGCGCAAAACCTGCGCCTGGGCTAAACCAACGCCTAAAACAAAAAGGGATAAGAGGATATTTTTCATCAATAAATACTTCATAGTCAAAGGGTAAACGCAACAATGCCGGGCAAAGTTCGCGCAAAATTACATTTCTTTGGCCACCCGTCAGCTTTTCAGGCTAACAAAATGTTTGTAAAACAAGGTAATGGTTTCTATGCCCTTAAAATAGTTGAACACCCCGTAGTGTTCGTTGGGGGAGTGAATGGCATCTGAATCAAGGCCAAAGCCCAACAACACCACATCGGTTTCCAGCACCTCCTTAAACAAGGCCACTATGGGAATGCTGCCGCCATCACGGGTGGGAATGGGTTCCTTGCCCCAGGCCTCGGCAAAGGCCTGGCTGGCCGCCTTATAGGCCAGCGAATTGGTTTTGGTTACGGCCGGCTGCCCGCCATGATGGGGGGTTACCTTTACCTTAACCCCGGCCGGGGCAATAGAGGTAAAATAGCTGGTAAACAGCCGGGTGATTTCTTCGTTGTTTTGGTTGGGTACCAGGCGCATAGAAATCTTGGCATGGGCTTTGGCCGGCAGTACGGTTTTGGCACCCTCACCGGTATAACCGCCCCAAATGCCGTTTACATCAAGGGCCGGGCGGATGCCGGTGCGTTCCAGGGTGGTATAGCCTTCTTCACCCATGACCTCATCAATGCCCAGGTCATCTTTATACGCCTGCAGGTTAAAAGGGGCGCTGTTCATGGCCGCCCGTTCTTCTACCGGCACTTCCGCTACCTTATCATAAAAGCCCGGGATGGTAATCCGCCCTTTATCATCCACCAGCGAGCTGATCATCTTGCTCAACACATTTATCGGGTTGGCCACTGCGCCACCATAAACCCCGGAGTGCAGGTCGCGGTTGGGGCCGGTAACCTCTACCTCAACATAGCTGAGGCCACGCAGGCCAACACAAATAGAGGGGTGGTCATTGGAAATCATACTGGTGTCGGAGATCAGGATCACATCCCCTTGTAACCGCTCCTTGTTTTGGCGCACAAAAGCGGCCAGGTGCGATGAACCCACTTCTTCCTCCCCTTCAATCATAAACTTAACATTACAGGGCAAGGAGCCGGTCTCCACCATGGTTTGCAGGGCTTTAACGTGCATATACATTTGCCCTTTGTCATCGCAGGCGCCACGGGCATAAATTTTTTCGTCTTTAATCACCGGCTCAAAAGGCGGGCTGTCCCACAATTCATACGGGTCGGCCGGCTGTACATCATAATGCCCGTAAACCACAACGGTAGGCAGGCCGGGGTCAATTATTTTTTCCCCGTACACCACAGGGTGGCCGGGCGTTTCTACCAGTTCGGCCTTGTCGCACCCGGCCTCTAACAACCGGGATTTTACCACTCCGGCAGTTTTCAGCACATCTCCGGTAAACTTTTCATCGGCACTTACCGAAGGGATTCGCAGTAAATCAAAAAGTTCATCTAAAAACCGCTGTTTATTTTCCTCAATATAGGCTGTTATGGCTTCCTTTTCCATCTTTCTATTATGTTTTACCAGGTAACAAATATGCTAATTTACCCGTTTACTTTGGAGGATTACCCCGGTAATTAGGGGTATATTTTTTTAAACGGAGTTTAACCGCTGATAAAAACGAAAGTTTTTTACGGATGTTGATAACTTTTTTTGTGGAATGCAGATAGAACTTCTGATTTAATCAGCTTTGGATAAGAAGTTAAGCATCAAAAAATTAACCTTATAGCAACCGTTTTTCACCCTCTTTTTGGCCGGTCTGCCGGCTGATTTTTTAATAGAATTTTTTCTAATTTTAATGCCAAGATGACCTGAGTCACGTAGTTACGGAGAGTTTAATTTCTACCTTTGCGTTGGCTTATTATGGAAGACCTGTAACAACCCTTTTTGATGATTTTTTTGACCTGATAACTTAACCGTACTTATGCCTGCACATGAGAATAAAGGAGCCCAATTAGAATTTACTTTATCAGCGGACACGGCAAAGGAAAAAGTGGCCGTGGCACCTGAAGCCGGCCAGCCGGAGCAAAAACCATTGTCTTACGATTACGATGAGGTTGTTGAAAAATCAAAAGAATATTTCAACGGGGATGAGTTGGCTGCTAATGTGTGGATAAGCAAATATGCTTTAAAAGATTCTCAGGGCAATATTTATGAAGTAAGCCCCGATGACATGCACAGGCGCATTGCCCGTGAGATCGCCCGTGTGGAGGCCAGATACCCGCAGCCGATGAGCGAAGAAGAGGTGTATAACCTTATTAAGGGGTTTAAATACCTGGTGCCCCAGGGAGGCCCGATGACGGGCATTGGCAATGACTACCAGATTGCTTCATTGTCGAACTGCTTTGTCATTGGCAACGAGGGCAACTCCGACTCGTATGGCGGTATCATGAAGACTGACCAGGAGCAGGTGCAACTGATGAAGCGTAGGGGTGGTGTCGGCCATGACCTGTCGCACATCCGCCCATCCGGCAGTGCGGTGATGAACAGTGCCCTGACCTCTACCGGGGTAGTGCCGTTTATGGAGCGCTTTTCCAACTCCACACGCGAAGTGGCCCAGGACGGGCGCAGGGGGGCGCTGATGTTGAGCATCTCCATTAAACACCCCGATGCCGAGCATTTTATTGATGCCAAGCTGGATGGCACCAAAGTTACCGGGGCCAATGTGTCGGTGCGGATAGACGATGTATTTATGGATGCCGCCATTAACGGCAAGCCGTATGTTCAGCAATATCCTATAGATGCCGCCAACCCCTGGGTGAAAAAAGAAATAGATGCCTCCGCCCTGTGGAAGAAGATTGTCCACAATGCCTGGGCATCAGCAGAACCGGGTATTTTGTTCTGGGATACCATCATTAAGGAGTCTGTTCCCGATTGCTACGCCAGCGAGGGCTTTACCACTACCTCTACCAACCCCTGCGGTGAGATACCCCTCTGCCCCTATGACAGTTGCCGCCTGCTGGCCATCAACCTGTACAGTTACGTAGATTCGCCTTTTACCTCTGCCGCCCGTTTCGATTTCACCAAATTCAAAGACCATGTGCGCTCGGCCCAACGGATTATGGACGATATCATTGACCTGGAGGTTGAAAAGATAGACCGCATCCTCGAAAAAATTTATAACGACCCGGAGCCGGAGGAAATCAAACGGGTAGAAATTAACTTATGGAAGAACATCCGCAAGAAAACCCTGCAAGGCCGCAGGACCGGGGTAGGCATAACCGCTGAAGGTGATATGCTGGCTGCCCTGGGGCTGCAGTATGGCTCGGATGAGTCCATTGCCTTTTCCGAAAAGGTACATAAAACCCTGGCCCTGGAAGCTTACCGGTCTTCTGTGGAAATGGCCAGGGTAAGGGGGGCTTTTCCGGTTTATGATGCCGAAAAAGAAAAAAACAACCCGTTTATTGCCCGGTTGAAAGCGGCCGACCCGGAGTTGTACGAAGCCATGGTTACCCACGGCAGACGAAATATCTCATTGCTTACCATTGCCCCTACCGGCACCACCAGCCTGATGACCCAGACCACCTCGGGCATTGAGCCGGTGTTTATGGTTTCCTATAAACGCAGGAGAAAAGTAAACCCTAACGATAAAGATGCCCGCACCGATATGGTGGATGAGGTGGGCGACCACTGGGAAGAATATCAGGTGTTTCATCACAATTTTACCACCTGGCTTAAAGTTAACGGGTATGACCCGCAAGAGGTGGAACAAATGGACGACACCTCATTAAACGAAATAATCGCCCAATCGCCTTACCACCAGGCAACCGCCAACGATGTTGACTGGGTGAAAAAAGTAAAACTGCAAGGTACCATTCAAAAATGGGTTGACCATTCCATCAGCGTTACGGTAAACATTCCGGAAAACACCCCGGAGGAAATGGTGGCTAAAATTTACCAGACGGGCTGGGAAAGCGGCTGCAAGGGGGTGACGGTCTATCGAGACGGCTCCCGTTCCGGAGTGCTGGTATCGAATGACAAAAAAGAAGAAAAAGAGGAAGCAGAAAACAAACAGCCGGCCCTGGTAGAACACCACGCGCCTAAAAGGCCCAAAA
This sequence comes from Cyclobacteriaceae bacterium, assembly GCA_026989505.1. Taxonomy (GTDB): domain Bacteria; phylum Bacteroidota; class Bacteroidia; order Cytophagales; family Cyclobacteriaceae; genus S012-113. The sequence continues at coordinate 3,550 of JALSJF010000031.1, read as the reverse complement.
TCCTGGAAGCCGAGATCGTCCGTTTTCAAAATAACCATGAAAAGTGGGTGGCTGTAGTAGGGATTTTTGATAACCGTCCGTATGAGATTTTTACCGGCCCGGCCGAAGATTTTTTGTTTGTGCCCATGTGGCTTGAGCGTGCCTGGGTAATCAAGAATAAGAATGAGGAGGGGCGTAACCAGTACGATTTACAGTATAAAGACAAAGACGGTTATAAGGTTACCATTGAAGGGCTGTCAAGGTCATTTAACCCGGAATACTGGAATTATGCCAAACTTATCTCAGGCGTATTGCGCCACGGGATGCCGCTGCCCTATGTGGTGGATATGGTCAACAACCTGCACCTGAATGATGCTTCGTTAAATACCTGGAAGAATGGTGTGGCCCGGGCGCTGAAGAAGTTTATCCCCGATGGCACCGAGCCCCGGCAAAATGTTTGTCCGGAGTGTGGCGAAGCAGCCCTGATCTATGAAGAAGGTTGCCTGAATTGCAAAAGCTGCGGCCACACCAAGTGCGGATAGGGGTTAATCAGGGTAAGCCGCCCGGCTTGTGGTGGCATTACTCCGGTTTCCGGCCTGTGTAGTAGCAATAGGTGCCAATCCGGGTATTGATGTAACCTACTTCCCCTGCTCCGGTAAAGCCGGCTTCGGCCATGTATTCCGGCAGGCGGCCGGCCACATTGTCCCGGGTGGTGGCAAAACCATCCAATAATTGCACCGCGTAAAACAAAAAGCGCCTGTATTTTGATTTGGGCTTGCCCCAGTCTCCGATTACCAGGGAGCCGCCAGGCTTTACTACCCGGTATATTTCTTGCAGGCATCGTTTCTTGGTCCGGGTAGCAAGCTGATGGAAAACCAGGGAACTAAATACCTTGTCAAATTCATTATTGGCGAAAGGAAACGTCTGGCCGTCATAAAGGAAAAGAGGTACTTGCATCTGCTGGCGCTGTAGCTTTCTGCCGGCAATAGTTTTAACCTTTGGGTCTATATCCAGCCCCCAAAATATACTCTTGGGGCTTTCCTGTATGCCGATGAGCAGATTTTGCCCGGTGCCAAAGCCAAACTCCAATATCTTCTCGCTGGCTTTTGGTTCAACTTCTTCAAGCAATCGCTGCCGGAATTTATTTTCGGGCATGGTTAGCCGGATAGCTAAATCATAAACCCCGGTTAACCAGTCATAGCCCAAGGCCGGGATAAAAGTTGTTTTGGGTGAATTTTTCATGGTAAGGTTATGGTGGTGGCGGAAAGCCTTCTTTTTTAGCCTCTTCTTTTATTTTTTTACTGAAAGGATAGAGGAATTGTACCGCATACTTTTTCGGGAAGTTGGGTTCCTCTTTAATACCGATTTGACCTAATTCCCTGGCCATTTTGGGGTTGTCGTAGGCTGTGCCAAAGAGATGGTCCCAGATCGTAAGCCACGCCCCGAAGTTTACCTCGGCATCCTGATAATCTGCCCGGTGATGCCACCGGTGCAACTCGGCCACGCAAAAAAACTTTTTCAAAATACCCGCCCGGTAGTCTAAATTAGTATGCTGCATAAACATATTTATGGCCAGTATCGACAAGGCCGTGATGAGGACCATGTGAGGCGTACCGATAAAGAGTAATACAATAATTCCCGGTGCCCCTTCCAAAATTTGGTGTAAAGCATGACGTTTTTCACCATTGAGGAAATAGAGCCGTTCCGAACTGTGATGAATAGCATGTAAGTTCCAGAGAAACAAATATTTGTGACTTATTTTATGAACATAAAAAAGGAAGAAGTCCATAAGGGTAAGGGCCAGGATAACCTGGGCCCAAAAGGGTAAATGCGTTGGGAAAATAGCCGGGAAAGTAACTATTGTTGACAACCACAGAAATTGCATCTGGGCCAACAATTTTATCGCATAGTTAATCATGTAATAAATTAAATCGAGGTTCCAGTCCCAGTTCGTAAGCCAATTCTTTTCATAAGGGAACTGCCGTTCGAGGAAGAGAATGATCAGGCCGGTTATGCTGATGGTGGTTAGTGATACCAGGTAGTAGTTATAGCCGTTTTGCATACCGGTTATTAGAGTAGTGGCCGCACCCAGCATGATCAGGGGGTATATAGTATATTGAAAGACTTTGTAGTGCTTCATTGTTATGACAATGAATTGATTAATGAAGCAAAACTATAGGCAGGCTACGCCCTAAACTTGAACAAACTGGCTATTTTTTCAATACCGATGAAGGGGAAACTCCGAATAAAACCGAGAAAGTACGGGAAAAGTGGGCAGAGTCACTAAACCCTGCCGCATGGGCACATGCTGTCAGGTTATTTCCCTGAAGCAGGTGCTCGGCAGCATGTAATACCCGGCACCATAAAATATATTTCCGCAGGGGAAGGCCAATTTGCTCTTTAAACAAATGCAGGAACCTGCTTGTAGAAAGAAAAACACCGGCAGCAAGCGCCTCGGAGTTAAACTGTTGATGGGCGAGGTTGTTTTTAATTAGTACCAATACGCTTTTGATCCTTTCGTCAAGGGGATTTGCCGAGCCACGGGCTACTTTTATGGACAGGTCATTGACAAAAAACGAAAAATCAAACACTTTTTCTGCCTCCGGCAAACAAGTTAACTTAGTTAGGACCGTGGCTTTTTTCTTCCCCAGGTCAAAGTGTTTCATTATCTGCCCTGTTTCGGGTAGTTCCGGTTCCAGGAAAATAAAAAGGTAAGGGGCATTGCCACCGGTGAACCGGTGCGGCTGGTTGGGGGCAATTACAGCCGCAAAGATGCCGGTGAAATCCTTGCCTGCCGTTATCAGGTCAAAGGGCTTGGCAATGCCAAAAATAAACTCCAAGGCATGATGCGTATGCATTTCCGTGCTGATATTGCGGCCTACATAGTAGGCTGTTCCCCGGGTAAGCTTAAACGCTATCATCTGTGTATGCGGCAATCATATATCCTGTAACCTGATCAGAAATAACACCTGCGTTTCTGTTCACCGAAAGACAATATCTTCAATCGCCCCGGCCCCAACCTTTTCAACCAGCAACGCCATAATCCGTTCTTTGGCCAGGGTGAGCTCCTGTTTCAGCGGGGCCGAGGAGAGCTCAACATACAGCACCTTGCCCTTAAAAAACAGTTTGGTGGTGCGCGAAGCAATGGTCTTGCCCATGATTTCGCCCCACAAAGTAATAATGGTGGCCTGTTCGGCTTTACCTTTTAATTTGTAAGCGCTGAACATCTGCTCAATGGCATCATTGAGCCGGGTGGCCTGCTCGTTACGGATAAAAGGGGCTTTACCTTTAGGGCGCATAGTCTTCGGTGTTGGTAATTAAACCATCGGCAACGGTAAAGATACGGGCACTTAGTTTATTTTCCGCCAACATGGCCCTGGTTCTTTCGGGGCGGGCATCGGTAAGAAAAATTTGGCCGAAACTGTGCTCGCCAACCATCTTCAGTAAAATGCCCATCCGTTCATCATCCAGTTTGTCAAAAATGTCGTCCAGCAACAGCACCGGGGTAAGCCGGGTGGCTTTCCTGAAGGCCTCAAACTGGGCAATTTTCAGGGCTACAATCAACGATTTT
>JALSJF010000030.1 GCA_026989505.1 Cyclobacteriaceae bacterium | reverse complement strand
CATAACTTCTAATCTACTTTTTAACCCTGCCTTGCCGGCTTTGCTCCGCTGAAGCTACGCGGAAGCAATGCAGGCAGGCGCAAAGAAAACAAAAAACTTAGCGTACTTAGCGTAAAACCTTAGCGCACCCCGCAGTTCTATTCTCTTAACCGCAAAGAGCGCCAAGAAACTGCAAAGAGCGCAATAAAAAACTTAGCGAGCTTAGCGTAAAACTCTTAGCGCACTTAGCGGTTCTATTCTCCTTACCGCAAAGATCGCCAAGCGGGCGCAAAGAACGCTATAAACTTGGCGTGCTTAGCGTAAGCCTTAGCGCACCCCGCGGTTATATTCTCTTTACCCTGGCTTTCGCTTTGATCTCCCGGCCCCTAATTCCTGTCCAGACAATTTAAGTCTTCAAAACCACCCTTCAGACGGGCCATCATGCTCTCTTCTGCCTTGCGCAACCAGGCACGGGGGTCATAAAATTTCTTGTTGGGCTTATCATCACCTTCAGGGTTGCCTATCTGCCCTTGCAGGTAGTCGTGGTTGGCCGCCTCATACTGGCGCACACCATCCCAGTAGGCCCATTGCATATCGGTATCAATATTCATCTTGATGGCACCGTACGCAACAGCTTCGCGTATTTCTTCCCGGGAAGAACCTGAACCGCCATGGAAGACAAAATTGACCGGATTAGGGCCGGTACCAAATTTCTGCCGGATGTATTCCTGGCTATTCTGCAGAATAATGGGCTGGAGCGAGACATTGCCCGGCTTATACACTCCGTGTACATTGCCAAATGCTGCGGCAATGGTAAAATGCTCACTTATCTTAGCCAACTCCGCATAGGCATACGCCACCTCTTCCGGCTGGGTATATAGTCGCGAACTGTCAACCCCGGTATTGTCCACCCCGTCTTCTTCGCCCCCGGTAATCCCCAGCTCAATTTCCAGCGACATGCCAATTTTATGCATGCGGGCAAAATATTGGCTGCTGATTTCAATGTTCTCTTCAATCGGCTCTTCGCTCAAATCCAGCATGTGCGAACTGAACAGCGGCTTACCATTGGCGGCATAAAATTTCTCCCCCTCTGCCAGCAGGCCGTCAATCCAGGGCAGGAGCTTTTTGGCGGCATGATCGGTATGCAGCACCACGGTTACCCCATAGGCCTCTGCCAGTTGATGGACATGCATAGCCCCGGCCACTGCCCCCTGAATGGCACCAAACTGGTTATCGTTGCCCAGGCCTTTACCGCCAAAAAACAAGGCCCCGCCATTGGAAAACTGAATAATCACCGGGGAGTTTACCTCGCGGGCGGTCTCCATAACTACATTAACCGTACTGCTGCTGGTAACATTTACGGCCGGGATGGCAAAATCATGCTCATTGGCATAGCGGTACAGTTCGTGTACCTCATCACCAAACAAAACACCTTTTCTGAACTTACTCATAGGAATACTATTACTTGGTTAACAACTTATTTTCTTTTGCCGGGCCCGGGGGCAACCGGTACTGCGAAGGTAAGGGGAATTGCTTAATTTGTCCAGAAAAAAATGCAGGGAATTATTGCAGGATGACTGAAGCATAAGGCGGCAGTTTCAGCCACCCCCCGGCCAGGCTGATTTCAGGGGCAAACCTGTGTTGAATACGGCTTATGTTTAACGGCCCCACGTCCAGGCGCTGTTCCTCACCGGTCAGGTTATGCACTACCACGAGGCGCTCGTTTTCCCCCACCCTGGCATAGCCCAACAGGTAGGCCGGCAGGTCTATCGGCTGCAAGTTGCCCGTGCGCAAGGTAGCCAGCTCATTGCGCAGGCTGATCCAATAACGATAAAAACTATAGGTGGAACCGGGATCATTGATTTGTGCTGCCAGGGGTACTACGGTTTTATCGGTACTGTTTACCGCTTCCAGCCAATGTGTTTGTTCCGGGGCCCTGGCATCGTAGTCCCAGATAAACGGTTCACGGATGTTGGGATCAGGCTTATGACCGAACATTCCAATCTCATCGCCATAATAAATATACGGCACCCCGGGCAGGGTGAGTAAGATGGCAGTGGCCAGGTTAGCCTTAGGCAAGTTGCCCTCAACGTTGTCCAGCAGCCGGTTCTGGTCGTGGTTATTCACAAAAATGGCATCGAGGTAATGGGGCTGGATTTGCCGGTAGGTTTCCCGGGCTGCCAGTAAATCTTCAATCAGGCCGTCATCTTGTTCATTTTTCAGGATACGGTTAATCCCATGGTGAAAATCGAAATTAAACATAGAGGGCAACCCCTGCAGGTACGGCCCCACCAACCCGGCATCGCCCCACACTTCGCCCACCATATACACATCGGGCTTTACCGCCCGCATGGCATCGCCAAACTCCCGCCACCAGGCATGGCTGTCGGCTGCCCGCTCATCGGGGAAGATGTGTTTGGCAGCATCTAAGCGAAAGCCATCTACCCCCACTTCCGTAAGCCAGAATTTGCCAATATTTATTACCTCTTGCCGTACGTCAGGGTTGTCATAATTTAAATCGGGCATACCGCCCCAAAAGAAACCATAATAATACTCGTCCGGACTGTTGCTACCGGCTGCCTGGTGCCACTGGGTAATATTGTCTGAATCCAGGGTGACTTCTTTTTTGGCAATCTGGTCACGAATAGAATCAATATTGGCCCACACATAATAATGGCGGTATTTGCTGTTCTTATCTTGAGTGGCTGCCTTAAACCACGGGTGCTCAGAGGAGGTGTGGTTAAGCACCAAATCTATGACTACGTTAATATTTCGCTGATGGGCGGCTGCCACAAAAGCCTTGAAGTCATCCATAGTACCATAGTCAGGGTGGATGCCATAATAATCGGTAACATCGTATTTGTGGTAGCTTGGCGAAGGGTTAACGGGCATCAGCCAGATACCGTCTATCCCCAGGCCCTGCAGGTAGTCAAGCTTGGCTGTCAGGCCGTTAATATCCCCGATACCATCGCCATTGCTATCGGCATACGACTGCACAAAGATTTCGTACATAGTGCCATACGGCCAGGGGCTGGGGGTAGTTGCTGGCCCCTCAGTTGACCGGCAGGTGGTAAAAACGATAAGTAACAAACTATAAAGAATAATTTTCGGGTATTGCATGGTTGTCAATTAAAGAAAAGAATCCCCAATAAAAATTACCGGGGATTCAATCGTTTCACTAAAAACACAATTTGTTAGTAACCTTCATTTTGCTTTAAATTCGGGTTTACATTAATGTCGGAGGCCGGGATCGGGAAAATCTCCCGGTAGGCATCAATGGCGGTACCGTCTTTCTCACCGCCTTTCCATGGCCACAGGTAGGTAGCCCCGGTGTACCTGCCGAAACGAATAAGGTCAACCCTGCGGGTACCTTCCCAGTACATCTCGCGTACCCGTTCATCAAGGATAAAGTCGAGGGTTAACTCACCATCGGTAATATTCCCGGAGTTATCCCCATAGGCCCGTTGCCGGAGCCTATTGATGTAATTCAGGGCGGTACCCCGGTCACCACCGGCCCCACCCCGCAGAACGGCTTCGGCATACATCAGGTAAACATCGCCCAGCCTGAAAATAGGGTTGTCGGTATCAGGAAAATCAAGATCGCTACCAGGAGTCCCACTGGAGGTAATATTAACAAATTTGGGCACGGCATAGCCATCCTGAAAGTTGCCAATATCATTTATTTCCAGGTTATGGGTATAGGTATAAAAAACCTGCCGCGGATCCATAGTTGACAGGTCATAGGGGTCCGGGCCAAATTTTTCTACCATAGCCCGGGTGGTCCTTAGTCCTACCCAACCTCCACCTACACCATAGTTGTCCACTGTTTCAGTTGGATACCCGATTTCCGAGCCATCACCGGTAACCTTCTCTGTACCATCAACAATATTATCACTCATGGTACCCCCAACAGCCGCGTGTACCAAAAAAGTGGTATTACCCCAACCCTGGGTGTTTTTACCATCGGAATTCAGGGCAAAAATAATTTCATCAGCCGCCTGATTGGCATCATTGTCGGCCATAAACAACTGGCGGTACTCGGGTGACAACGTGTAGCCGGCCGCAATAATTTTATTGGTGGCGGCAATAACCTCGTCATACCGGGGTTGGTTGATATACACTTCGGCATTAAGATATAGCTTGGCCTGTAGCATCCATAAGGCAGCTTTATCGGCCCGGCCGTACTCGTTGGCACGGGCATCTACCATCAGGGGCTCTATCTCATTCAACTCATTCTCAATAAAGTTAAATAGTTCCTGCGGGGAAGCCTGTACGGGCAATTCGGTGCTGATGGTAGTTAAAATCGGCACATTCCTGAACAAATCAAGGGCATGCCAATAGGCCAGGGCCCGCAGAAAACGCACTTCTGCCCGGTAAACAGCTATTTCCTGTTGCCACTGGCTACTAATATTGCGCTCATTAAGTTTCTCCGGGGTTGACTGTGTCAGAAAATCGTTGGCATAGGCAATAATATAGAAGATACGGTAATACAATACCCGCACAAACTGGTTCTCAGAACTCCAGGAGTGTACATGCAAATCGCGGATACCGGCATCGGTCCAGCCTATTACTGCTTCATCGGTGGTAAGTTCCTGGGCTTTCCAATACGCCCGGATGTAGCTGGTAAAGCCTTCATCGTTGACGATGGAAATATCGCCATCCCCGTGAGGGCCATCCTGGCCGGTAAGGCTGAAAGCGGCATATATCTTGGCCAGATAAGACCGGTAAGACTCCGGGGTTTTAAAAACTTCAGCATCTGAAAAGGCATCTTCCGGGGACAAATTTAAGTCTGTGCAGGAAGCTGCCGTTAAAACAATAAGGGTATATATAATTTTTTTCATCTTCCTCTTAATTAAATTGAATATTAACACCTAAAATAAGCGATAATGAACGCGGGTACGGGTTATTGTCAATACCGTTGAATTGTTCCGGCTCCAGGCCACTGTAACCGGTGAGGGTAAATACATTCTGGCCGGTAATGTAAGCCTTGATACGGGCAAACTGTACATTACTGAAATTATAACCGAGGGTAATATTATCCAGCTTAACAAACGAAGCATTCTCTACATAGTAATCGGAGTGCAACTGCCGTTGCTTGAAGTTGGTTTCAAAAGCCGACTTATCGATATTGTTGAGTGTCTGGTCGGTAAGTTGCTCAAAATACCCGGCACTGGATGCGGTGTTGTTATAGGTATAGTTGCCCACGGCACTGCGAAGGGTAAAAGACAAGTCCCAGGACTTATAGGTCATTAACGAGGTCAACCCCATAATAATATCGGGCGTAGAGTTTTTCCCGACAACCAGGTCCTTTTCGTTAATTATGCCATCGCCATTGATATCCTCGTACATTTCCAGTAGGGTCTGGATCCCGTCACCATTCGTGTCGGTAACGGGTTTGCCGTTGGCATCGTATTTTTGTTTATAAGTATAAAAAGCAAAGGCCGACTCCCCTTCTTTCAGCACCTGTATCCTTTGCCCGACATCACCGCTTATGTCACCCACGAGATAACCGCCAAAGTCGGGGTCAGTTTGGTTGTCCAGTTTAATTACCTTATTGGAGTTGGTAGCAAAATTAAAGCTTAAATCCCAGGTGAATTTTTTTGTGTTTACCGGCACACTGTTAATTGTAACTTCAACCCCCCTGTTCTCCAGTTGGCCAATATTTGTTTTCACCCGGTCGGAAAGGTTACTGCCGGCCGGTACTGCTATATCAAACAACAGGTCATTCACTTTTTTAATATAATACTCCACCGAGAACTGCAAGCGGCCTTCAAGCACACTGGCATCAAGGCCAAAGTTGGTGGAAACTGTTTCTTCCCACTTGATATTGGGGTCAACCCCCCTGGGCCGCAGGGTAGTTACAAATTCGTTACCAAATTGATAGCGGGCGTCCGGTTGGCTGAACCTGTAAAATGTTGAATAAAGGTAATCCCCGATTTCCTGGTTACCGGTAACACCATACCCTACCC
>JALSJF010000029.1 GCA_026989505.1 Cyclobacteriaceae bacterium | reverse complement strand
CCACATCCTTGCCGTAGGCCACCACACTGGCTGCCAGTTCTTCCCCTTTGCCGCCAAAATAGTCGTGCATGGATATGCCGGCTACGGGCACCTCCGGGTGTAGCTCAAACGGCAACCACGTAAGGGTAAACGACAGCTCTTGTTGCAATTTTTCGAGCCTGCGGGCACCAATGCAACAAAAAGGGCAAACATTATCGGAATAGGCAATTACTTCAGCGGCCATGAAAATAAAGGTAAAGTTTTTATCCGGGTTATGTGGTTTATGGCCAAAAATATTTACTGTTGGAGGCCGTATGGCCATGGTTGGGCACCAAGCGTAAGATGAATATACGGCCCATCCATTAACCCGAAAAATTCATCAGAATTTTGATGAACTGCAAAATAGTGTTAAACAACATGTTTTGCATAGCAAATTAAATAAACCGAAGTTTAAATAATAGGCAAATTCGGGGGTCAAATATTTTGCACTCATCAGGTCCTTAGACTCCGCTGAATCGGAGGCTAAGGGCCTTATGTAATTAACTGTAAAACAGTTGTATAGCGGTTAGCTTACATCATTATTCACGATTTTCGTGAATAATCCGGGTTAAATTTTACGTAATCGGTAGGCCATCTTACGCTGGGCGTGGCTATTTTGGTTTCAAAATTCAAAACAAATGAGCACAAGCAGTTTTTTTACCCGGTTTTGGCTTAGCGTGGCCAAGTTAGTTGTTGTAGTTGGGCTTGCCAGCGCCCAGGTTATCCCCGATAGCCTGCTGTCGGTATATCAGTACCGGAATGTAGGCCCCACCCGCGGGGGCAGGGTAACAGCCGTTTGCGGGGTAAATGATCAACCGGGTACCTTTTATATGGGCGCTACCGGGGGCGGGGTATGGAAAACCACCGATTACGGGGTTACCTGGAAGAATATTTCGGATGGTTATTTCGCCACCCCGTCTATAGGCGATATCCAGGTAGTACAGCAAAACCCGGATATTCTATATGTAGGAACGGGTACCGATGGACTGCGCTCTAACCTGATTACCGGCAAGGGTGTGTATAAATCTACCGATGCCGGTCGTACCTGGGTGCATGTGGGGCTGGCTGGGGCCGGTCAGATCGGGGCGGTGGAGGTGCACCCGCAAAATGCCGACATTGTTTTTGTGGCGGCCATCGGCCAGGCTTTCCAGCCAAACAAAGAGCGGGGTGTTTACCGTACCACCGATGGCGGCCAAAGCTGGCAGCAGGTGCTCTACCTGGCCGATACCATTGGCGCAGTGGATATTGAATTTGCCCCTGATGACCCCAACACGGTTTATGCTACCCTATGGCGGGCCGAACGTAAGCCCTGGACGATGATCAGCGGAGGCTTTCAAGCAGGCGGAGTATATAAATCGACCGATGGCGGAGATAACTGGACGAAACTCACCAACGGTTTGCCGCAAGGGCTGATTGGCAAGATAGACCTGGGGGTTTCAGCGGCCGACCCGGATAAGTTGTACGCCCTGGTAGAAGCCCCGGGTAAGGAGGGCGGCCTGTATGTTTCGGAGGACAGGGGCGGGTCTTTTCGCCAGGTGTCGGCTGACAAAGGGCTGGTGAACCGGCCGTTTTATTATTGTAATGTGGAGGTGAACCCGCAAAATGCCAATTCGGTTTATGTGATGGCCATGCGGTATTATCATTCGGTAGATGGTGGCAAAACCTGGCAGACCCTGCGGCCACCCCATGGCGACAACCATGACATGTGGATAAACCCCAATGACAGCCTGCTGTTTATCGAAGCCAATGACGGTGGCGCCAATGTTACCACCAATGGCGGCAAAACCTGGTCAAGTATCCTCAACCAGCCTACGGCTGAACTTTATCAGGTGGAGGCAGATGACCAGTACCCGTATTGGTTGTATGCCGGCCAACAGGACAACACAACCATTTCGGTGCCCAGCGTGCCACCGTACCCAGCCCCTGGTGGCGCCCGTGGGTATTGGATGTCGGTGGGAGGCTGTGAAACCGGCCCGGCCGTACCCAAACCCGGCAACCCCGATATTGTGTATTCCAACTGCAAGGGCAGGTTTGGCGTGTATAACAAAAAAACCGGTCAGGAAAAGCAATACTACATTGGTGCTACCAATATCTACGGCCATAATCCCAAAAACCTGAAATTCAGATTCCAGCGGGTAGCCCCCATTATGGTATCAAAACATAATCCCGATGCGGTATATATGGGCTCGCAGTACGTTCATAAAACTACCGATGACGGGGTGACCTGGGAGATTATTTCGCCTGACCTGACTGCTAACGATCCGGACAAGCAGGTGGTGCCGGGGGAACCCATTACCCGCGATGTAACCGGAGAGGAGTACTACAGCACCCTTTATTCTATCCGGGAGTCGCCCCTTAAGGAAGGGGTGATCTGGGTGGGCGCCAATGACGGGCCGGTACACGTAACTTTTGATGGCGGCAAAAACTGGCGGGATGTTACCCCCACGGTCATCCCCGGGGGTGGCCGCGTAGATTGTGTGGAGCCATCACCGCTGAACAACAAGAAGGCTTATATTGCCGTACTCAGATACCAACTGGGTGACTGGCATCCTTATATTTTGCGTACCAGGGACAACGGGGAAACCTGGGAACTGCTTACCGATGGCAGCAACGGCATCCCGGATAATTACCCGGTACGGGTAGTGCGGGAAGACCCGCAACATGAAGGGGTGCTTTATGCCGGTACCGAGTTTGGCCTGTTTATCTCGTTTGATGACGGCCTTAACTGGCAGCCGTTTCAGCAAAACCTGCCGGTTACCCCCATTACCGATATTAAAGTACACCGGGGCGACTTGCTGGTAGCTACTATGGGGCGCTCGTTCTGGGTTATGGACGACCTGAACTCGGTGGATGAGGTGATGCGGCCGTGGATGAAGAAAAAAGTACACTTATTTAAGCCACGGGCCACTTATCGTTACCGCTACCGCTCAACAGCTAAGAACGCAGTGCCTTATTATCCTGCCCATGGCGTAATTATTGACTATTACCTGCCGGTAAAGCCGGCCGGGGATATCCGTATTGAAATAACCGATACCCACGGTAAGCATGTGCGAACGCTGACAGGTGTTAAGCCGCCAAAGGGGCGGGAGGAAGAGACCACTATGGGCAATTACCGGCCGCAGGATAAGGTGAAGGCCGATTTAAGTACGGCTCCCGGTATGCACCGGGTGGTGTGGGACATGCGCCACGAAGGCCCCTGGGATAAAAAGGCCAGTCGCAGCCTGAAGAACGGCCCCCTGGTGGCGCCTGGTATTTATACCCTGGCATTACAGGTAGATGGCCAGACGTATAGCAAGGAGGTAGAAATTAAGGCCGACCCCAGGGTGCTGGCGGCCGGGGTTACCCGGGAGCAGATGGCAGCGCAAGTGGCTTTGGCGTTGCAGGTGGTGGATTTACTGAGCGAAGCCAAACAACTGGCCGATAAGCTTGACACCAAAATGAAGCCATTGAAAACCAGGTTAGCCAAAAAGGCCAGCAGACGGACCCAGGCCAAATACGATGCCTATGCCGGGGTTTACCACCAGTTGGTCACTCCGGAGGGGATTTATATGCGCCCGAGGCTGATTGACCAGTTAACTTATCTGGGCATGATGATCAACCGGGCCGACCAACAGCCGGGAAAAGATGCCTATGACCGCTACCAAGAGCTGAAATCAGCTCTGGATAAGACTAAAGAGGAATTTGCCATGTTGAAATAATTGCCGCAGCAGCACAAACTTATTTTACTTCCCCCTGACGGGGGCTTTGGGCGGACGCTTGCTGTTTTGCCGGGTTAAGATTAGGGGCCGGACGAAAGCCCGGCCCCTTAGGCGGGACTAACCTTATGGCCAGCCCCTCATCCTAACCTAACCTAAAACTGTATCCTCATGGGAGTGTCTGCTGTTTATTTAAGGGCAAAATGAGTAAAAAACATAGCGATGGATTTTTCCAGGGCGAGCAGGTTTTCGGCCGCGGCCCCGGTATCGTTCCCGTTTTTTATTGCATCAACATTTTGCAGCATGGGTTCCAGTAAAAGATGGAGTTGGTCATGGTCCTTGCCTTGCATACTGCATTGCTTGATAATTTCGGCATTGATATTTGCCAAAGCAGTACCAAGTTTATTATAATCTTCTATGGCCGGATGCGCATTTTTTTCTTTAAAATCATAAAGTGTCAGTTCCAGGCGCTTCATGCCGGTAAATGTTGACTCATCTGCCGCCCATTTGGCCCCATTATTTAAGGACAATGTTAATCCTTCACTTTGGTCATGACCGGGCGCTTGTTCATCAGTAACAGCTTTTTCGGTTTCGTTGCTGGCGGTAGTTTCTGTATGCTCATGTTGTTCCGGGTTACCACAGGCAAATGCTAAGCCAATGAACACGAAGGCGACAAGTTTGTTTAGTTTTTTCATAATTGTTGTTTGTTTATTTTATTAGAAATTATATTTGATTCGAGTATAAACCATATCGTTATCATTATATTGTCCGAAAGTGCCCTCGGTGCCTGCAAAGATATTACTACCTACTTCGATACTAAAGCCATCGTGCGGGTAGTACAAGCCCCTGATACGCATCAGGGCATCGCCTTTGGTAAGCCCATGGTACGAAAACCACTCTAAGCGTAGGGTTTCGCGGAACAATGTACGGCTGACCAGTAAGGTAGCCAGGTTGTCAATAGCCTCGTCCCGTATAGCCTCGTCATAATCCGTAATAATGCGTTGGATGTATTGCGCACTGAATTTCCAGTCGCCTAGGGTTTTATCCAGGCCAACCACATAGTTTATGTAATCTTTCTCAATCAGGAAATCCTGGGCGGCCGGGTTGGTAGTTTGCCAATTCTTGTTAAAATAATAAGCCCCTTCACCACGCAGCACAAAATTGGCAATCATGGTGTTAAAGCTGGCCCCTGCCAGGCCCAGGCGATGATATTCGGGCTGGATGAGCAGGCCCGGGGCGTTGGGGTCGGGCGGGGTTATTGGGGTTACGTGCATGGTGGGGAAATACTCCCGGGTGTAGCCACCCATCAGTTGAATATCGGCCCAGGGCTTACTCATGCTGTATTTGAGGAAAACATTGCTGTTTTCCAGGTTGAAGCCTACCTCGCTATTGCTATAGTCGAAAACTGGCGGGGCAGGGAAGTCATAGGTTGGTTGCCAGATGCTGCCCCCGGCCGGCAATACCCCCGGGGTGAAAGCCGGTAGCCAGATAAGCTCAAAACTATGCTCATAACTGGGGTAGTAGTTTATTTTTACTGCTGTAACACCAATTCTTATCTCGTTAAAGTCGCGCATCAGGAAATCAGTTAGGTCAAGGGGCGATACAATATCGGTAATAAAAACCCCATCGGCCTGGCCCCAAACAATTTGTTGCTTACCAAGACGGAAATCGAACTTATCCAGGTAAATATCTATAAAGGCTTCCCTTAACCTGAACTCATCTTCCTTGTCGGGGTATTGAAAGTAGTACGGGTTAGCGTACAGGGAAAACTTATCTGAGGACAACCTGAATTCCAGGTTCAGGGTATTCTGGATGATGCTGAACTCATTTGGAGGCGCGAACAGTACCCCGGTATAGTTACGTACAAAACCGTTTATTTCCAGCTTAGGGGCGCTTTCATCCTGGGCAGAAGCCTGCCGGCCCAGCAGAAGGATTAACCCCAGTAGTAGTATGTTATTTTTCATTTCTGTTGATGTTAAAGGTGAGAAACACAATTATGCCCCAAACCATGAGCCTGAAGGCCATAGCTTTTATGCTTTCGGGGGCTACGGTCGCCTTGGATAAGGTAAACAGCAATAGCAGCACACCCGCATGGCCTACCATGATGGCGGTGCTTAAGGCGCGGCCCGGGCGCTGACGTAGCCAGAGCAGGCAGGCTGCAACCAATGAAAATACCCCGAACAGAACATTATAGCCAACCAGCCAGGGGAGCACATGATAATCAGGTACGGCTATACCCAATAACACCCGCGATCCGGCTACTACTGACATCGCCCCGGTTAAGGCAGCCAGTACGGTGGAAAATATCCTGCTCAGGTTTTT
>JALSJF010000028.1 GCA_026989505.1 Cyclobacteriaceae bacterium | reverse complement strand
GCCTATAGCCGGAGGGCCCTGGCCAAAGAGATAAGTGAAATCATGCATGAAACTGTTGGTTAAATAATGATGAAAGTCCCTTTTGTTGATCTCCAGGCCCAGTACAAAACCATTAAACCCAGAGTTGACCAGGCCATTTCCGAAGTGCTTGCTGCGGCTGCTTTTATCGGGGGGGATGCCGTGGCTGATTTTGAGGCAGAATTTGCCGGGCTTACCGGTACCGGATATGCTGTGGGTTGCGCCAACGGTACCGATGCCCTGGAAATTGCCCTGGAGGCCCTGGGGGTTGGCCCGGGCGATGAAGTACTGGTGCCGGCCTATACCTGGGTGTCCACCGCCAGCGCTGTTGTCCGGGTAGGGGCAATGCCGGTGTTTGTGGATGTGCATGCCGATTATTATACCCTGGACCCTGACCTGCTCAGCCAGGCGGTAACCGCCAGTACCAAAGCCATTATCCCGGTACATTTTTATGGCCTGCCGGCCGATATGCCAGCCATTATGGCCCTGGCAAAAAAATATAAACTAAAAGTAATTGAGGATTGTGCCCAGGCCCACGGGGCCATGATTGGCCGGCAACCGGTGGCCACTTTCGGGGATCTGGCTACGTTTAGCTTTTACCCCGGTAAAAACCTTGGCGCCTATGGTGATGGCGGGGCTATAGTTACCAACGACCGGGCCCTGGCCGATAAATGCCGGGTTATTGCCAGGCTGGGGCAACAGGGCAAGCACAACCATGTGCAGGTTGGGCGTAACAGCCGGCTGGATGCCCTGCAAGCGGCCGTTTTACGGGCTAAGTTGCCCATGCTGGAAGAATGGACGGCCCGCAGGCGCTGGGTAGCCCGGCAATATGCTATGCAGTTTGCCGACCTGAAAATTAAAACCCAACGGATTCCGGCCGACTTTAAACACGTTTACCATCTTTATGTTGTGCAGGTAGATAAACGGGATGGGTTGCGGAAGTACTTGCAGGAAAAGGGCATCCAAA
Organism: Cyclobacteriaceae bacterium; assembly: GCA_026989505.1. Lineage (GTDB taxonomy): Bacteria > Bacteroidota > Bacteroidia > Cytophagales > Cyclobacteriaceae > S012-113. The sequence continues at coordinate 5,055 of JALSJF010000028.1, read as the reverse complement.
CACAAATTCATTACCCCAAACCATTGAACCAACTGGGGGTGTTTGCCGATAAAAGGCCACAAAAGGTAGCAGATGCCATGGCAGACAGGCTTTTGTCGTTGCCAATGTACCCTGAAATGACCCGGGAGCAAGTGGACTATGTAGCCGCTATGGTTAAAAAATTTATTGTTTATGGCGGTTAACCCCGAGGTTCCGCAGGCGCGGGGTCACCGGCCCAGTGGGCGCAACAATCTTATGGATTCGGGTTAAGCCATTTTTTTACTTCCGCGTTGATTTCATCCGAAGCATGGCTTAGATAAACAGCTATGCTGTATATCAGGGTTACACTACCGGAACGGACAAGGATATCAGTATAAACGTTAGACAATTTAGGTAGCCACAAGCCAATGAACAGGCTTATACCACCAATAACCAATACTTTCAGGGTATTGCGGGTGAAAGGCTGCAGCTTTAGTTTTACCTTTAAAAAAATAAACTTGCTTAGATTGAAGAGCAGCAAAGCCATAGCTGAGCCCATGGCGGCCCCGCTAAGCCCGTAAAGCGGAATAAGAATATAATTGGCCATAATGGTAACCACGGCCAGGCCCGCCACAAGATAAACATTTACTTTGTAATACCGGGAGAGTACCAGTATCTCACCATTCAGGCCGGCCGCCATATCAATAAGTTTGCCGCTTCCCACAATCAATACGACCATACGGCCCAGCGAATAAACCTCACTACGGGGGATAAGGCTATAAATGTTATCCAGGTTTATCCACAGCCCGATAAAAATCAGCAGGCCGATGATCAGGTTGTTGATGGCGCTTTTTCGGTAGATACCGGCAATTTCCTGGTGATTGTTACGGGCAAATGCCCTGGAGATTACCGGCAGGGAAATTTGTGCTACGGCCCGCCTGGGCAATTCAATCAGCACCGCAATATAAAAAGCAGTCGTGTAAATGGCATTTTCTGTCAGGCCCAGCATACCGGTTACCATCAGGCTGTCAACCTTACCGATGATTAAAATACCGCTGGCGGCCAGAAAGGTAAACAACGAATACCCTACCATCTGCCGGATGATAGCCAGGTTGAAATACTGCCAGCGAAACCGAAACCTCAATACCTTTTTTGCAGCGAGGTAACCGGTGAGGGTGAGTAAGTTGAGCAGGTAGGCGCCAATTAATAAATAGACAAAGCCGGTAAAGGTGATAAGTTGCCCGGCAAATAAGAGTATGCCGGCCATGGTGATGAACCGTAATACTACTTCCTTAAGGAAATTGGGCAAGATGATGTTTAAGGATGAATGACAAAAGGCCATCATAACCTGATTGATGGTCATAATCATGATCAGGGCCAGGATTTGGTTGAGGTACCGGATTACCTGGGGCGACTGCTGACTGAAGTAGGAGCCAACAGGGCTTCTGAAACATAAAAACACCGCAGCAAACAACAACAGGGTGAAGACCAGCAGGCCAAAAATAATACTCACAAACTCCGGGAACTCCTTCCCCTGCCGGTGCTTAGGGAAATAGCGTAAAACCATCTGGCTGAGGCCCAGTTGGGCCAGGGGTACCATCAGCATGGCCGCATCCTGGATAACCCGGGCCAGCCCCACTTCCCCGGGGCTCATGTAAGCGGGGAATAAAATCAAAATATTTACATAGCCGATGGCTACCCCCATGTAGGTAAGGGCAGTGGAGATGGCGCTTTGTCTGATTACAACCCCCATTACAATGGTCTTTCAGGCTGATTTAAAGCGGCAATATATTTCCCTTTATACCTTACCAACTCTTGTTGTTGGTAAAGACCGATTAGTAGATTTTCATAGTTAGTGTTATTGTATAATTTATATAAACTGGTTTTAGCGTTATTGCCCAGCCTTTTTCGCAAATCAGGATCAAGTACTAAACGCTTTATGCATTCTGCAAAATCATGTAGTGATGAATAAATCAGGCCGCAATTGTTCGCTTCAATTAGCTCCTTTTGAGGCCGGCAGTCAGAGGCAATAATCGGCTTGCCGGCAAACATGTATTGGTAAATTTTGTTAGCCACACCAGATTCATGTTGCGGGTTTTTTATAAAGGGGGCAACAGCAATATCAGCAACATGCATATAGGCTACTAGTTTTGAAATATCTATCCATGGAATGTAGTTAATAAGGCCTTTTAACCTTTTGCTATTGATGGACTTCAGAAACCTGGCTTTATCGGCTTTGTCAACCGGTCCAATTATTATCATGTCTATGGCCAGCCCTTCGTTTAACACAATTTCAAATGCATCAAGTAAAGCGAAAATTCCTCTTCTTTCGGCTACTGCACCAAAATAAAACAGCGTAACATTTTTACTCTTTGGTATAGACAAATCTATTTTAAAGCTTTCAAATCTTTTAATATCGATTATGTTCGGGAATACCACTATGTTTTTATCTTGTAAAAACGTATATTTTGTCAACAGTTCAGCTTTAAAAAATTCAGACAGGACAATTATTTTTGTTGCGTAACGCAAGTATTCGGCTTCCTTGGATTGCCATGCGCTAGCTTTGGCCAGGGACTTCCGCAAAGGCCCTTTTGTCCAGTTGTAAGCTACTACGGCTTCAGGATAATTCTCATGAAGGTCCAAAATAATGGGTATTTCTTTTTTTGTTAAAGATATGCCTTTATGGGCTGGTTTAGCCATATATAAATCGTGCACATGCATTATATCTATTGAATTATCCAGTATAAACGCCTTGATTTTTTGCTGCCATAGAATATCATATAGGGGTAATCTGTTATTAAAGAAGAAAAGTAAGTTTTTAACGCTTCTTTTTATTTTAATCCTGACGATGTTTACCCCCTTAATATCCGGATAGTGCTTTTTATCAAAGGCGAAGCATAAAACGTTAACATTATACCCGTTTTTTTTTAGGATATCAACTTCTTTTCTTACCCTGATGTCATTATTGAAATCATTGTCAACTAATACTCCGATATTCATAGAGTGGCTTATTTAATTAGTAGCTATATGTTCATAATAGGTATAGGGTAAAGATAGTCATACGGGTTTCTTCCTTTCGCAGTAGGCGATATAATACCTGGGAATAAAATGTCGCAAGATTGGTCTGATACCAAGTTTCCTCCAGTCGGAAGAGGTCCACTTTTCTGAATCAATTATTTCCCACCCGGTTTTTTCCAGCAAGAATTTGAATTGCTTTACTTCAAACTCATGGTAGTGTTTATCCCAATCATTATCTTCATTCCAATAAGCACTGGCAAACCACAACTTTAAAGGTACTGATGTAATAATTTTATCAACTTTAAGGTCCTTGAGGATATTAAACGGGGCAAGCATATGCTCAAATATTTCAAATGAAGTAACCACATCAACGTCTAAGTCTATATATTTCTTGTAATCTATGTCAAGGTTTTCTCCTTGGGTGTTATATACCTTATAGCCATTTTTTTCCAACAAAGCAGATAGTTCATTTCTTGTCCCAAGATCAAGTATCCGGGAATTTTTGCTTATATGCTTTTGCACGAACGCGATGGTTTTCTTATATCTTTTTTCTTTAGTCCTGTTTTTCATAATTTGTTATTTTAAGCTAGCGAGGGCTCTCTTAATCAACTCCTCATAACAATTGAAAGTAATAATGTAATAATATACGCTGACGATAAGTTGTGGCCATTAAAGTTGTTCCAGGGGTAATTTTACAACAAAGCCTCCGGATTCTCAACTTTTGGGTTTTTAACGAGGTGGTATTCCCATTTATAATTGCCTCACCCGCCAATGCTCGACATTGATTCGGTAACGCGGCCCTGCCGGTGTTTTTCGGCCGCAAACCCATCGGTCAGTTTTTGGCGGTAAGCCTGTCCGATAGCCTCTTTAATCATCGTGTCGGATGAGCCGTCTGCCAGCAGCCGCTTAAGGTTCAGCACTCCGGTATCGTACAGGCAGTTCTTTAACTGGCCGGTGGCGGTAACCCGGATGCGGTTGCAGCCTCCGCAAAACGTGCGCGACCAGGCGGCAATTATGCCAATACTGCCCCGGTGCCCGGCAATCCTGTAGTTATTGGCCGTGGTGCTTTTTTCCCGGGGTATGGGCACCATGGGCGGCAGATGCTGCTTAAGATGGGCCAGGATTTGACGGTGGTCCATAAATTCGGTGTCCCGCGCCCCGGTGCCATTAAAGGGCATCTCCTCAATAAAGCGAATATTGACCGGGTCGTTTTTGGTGAGCATGGCCATGGGTATGATATCTTCCTTGTTCTTATCGGCCATTACCACCATATTTACTTTCAATTCCATGCCTGCTGCCAGCACCGCATGGTAGGTTGACATGGCGCTGGCGAAAAAATCCCTGCGGGTGATGGCCTCGTAGCGTTCCTTATCTAAGGTATCGAGGCTGAGGTTGATGGTATTGATGCCGATCTCTTTTAAAAACGGGATGTGGCGGTCGGCCACAGCGCCATTGGTGGTGATATTTACCTGTTCAAGCCCATCTATGGCGGCAAGGCGTTTGAGAAAGCCGTACATGTTTTTACGAACAAAAGGTTCACCACCGGTGATGCGTACTTTTTTTACCCCCAACTCTACCATAATCCGGGTAAGGCGCAGCATCTCTTCATAGCTTAGCAGTTCTTTACGGGGCACAAACTCCATGCCCTCGTGTGGCATGCAATAAAAGCACCGCAGGTTGCAGCGATCGGTTACGGCCAGCCGCATATATTCCATGGGCCGGCCATGGCGGTCGTATAATTTTGTTTCTGCCATTACGCAAAAATAAGGAAGTCAGCCACGGAAGAGGTAAGTCAACCGAAAAATCTTCTGTTATTCACTCACCCGTAAGTTTACTGAAAGTGGTTCAGCTTTCAACCCTAACCCCTGCCATGCCGTTCAGACAACCGCAAAGGGCGTGAAGCAGGCCCAAAGAACACAAAAAACTTAGCGAGCTTAGCGTAAACCTTAGCGCACTTGGCGGTTTATTTTCTTCACCGCAAAGAACGCGAAGCAGGCGCAAAGGGCGCAAAAGGCTTGGCGTACTTAGCGTAACCCTTAGCGCACTCAGCGGTTTACTTGGCAGTTTATTCTTCTACTC
>JALSJF010000027.1 GCA_026989505.1 Cyclobacteriaceae bacterium | reverse complement strand
TCACTCCCCTCAATACCGGCTGCAAGGCCGTTTTCATGTTTCTTCACGGTAGCCCTGGGGCCGCTGGCGGCCGGCTGCGGTTTGCTTGCCACCACCACAGGCTTTGCGGGGTTAACCGCCCCTGTGGCCTCGCCCACAATCAATTCCTGCCCCAGGTTTAACGCGCTTGTAGTGAGGTTGTTCCAGGCAACCAGGTCATCCACGCTTACAGCAAAGTTACGCGCAATAGCATACAGCCCTTCACCCGCCTGCACAATATGGATTTTCTTACCGTCCCGGACAAAATCTGTTTCTTTTGCCGGCACCTGGCCACCAATCTTCAGCACCTGGCCCACCTCCAGGTCGGCAGAAAGCAGGTCGTTCCATTCCATAATATCGATAACGCTGACATCATACAGGCGCGAAATACCGTACAGGGTTTCCCCGGCTGCTACGGTATGCCTGATTTGCCGGGTAATTTCTTTGGCCGGAGGCTGATACGGAACCCGCAAAAGCATTCCTTCATGCAAGCCGGTTTTAACCTCCGGGCTGGCCTCGGCAATGGCATTCATCGAAACCTTATAACGCTTTGAAATCGAGTACAACGTTTCCCCGGCCGCTACCTGATGTATAATGTACGCCCGGCCATCAATATATTCTATCCGCAACGAGTCGGCCGGGGTAGCATAAACCGTTTGCCAACCAAAAATGAATAAGCCCAGTAGTAATAAAAAACCTTTCTTCTTCATCTTATCTTTCTTTCGGTAATCAAATTTAACCTTTTGTACGTTTAATTGCATAGTAGAATTAAAATGCTTTCGCTAACTTTAGAAATCCTTTGTTAAACTCGTATAAACCAACTTTATTGCCCTCAGAACAAATTACCTGCAAATGAAACTACCTTACGCAATAATCATGCTGCTTTTAAGCTGGCTAATGCCGCTGGCTCTGCAGGCACAGCCAACCCGGGTATTGCAACTGAGCATCAAGGACGATATTGACCCCCGGATGAACCGCTACATAGAACTGGGCCTGGAAACGGCCGATAATGGCAACTACGACCTGGTGGTAATTGAGATGGACACCTATGGCGGCCTGGTAACCGATGCCAAAGATATTGTGGAAAAACTACTCAACTTCGACAAGCCCGTTTATGTGTTTATCAACAAAGATGCCGCTTCGGCCGGGGCGCTTATTTCCATTGCCTGCGACAGCATTTATATGGCCCCGGGGGCCAGCATTGGCGCGGCCACTGTGGTAACGGCCGAGGGCGAGGCTGCCCCGGACAAGTATCAGTCGTATATGCGCTCTACCATGCGCTCCACAGCCGAAGAAACCGGCCGCGACCCCCGTATTGCCGAAGCCATGGTAGATGAACGTATTGAAATTGAAGGCGTTACCAAAGCCGGGGAAGTGATCACCTTTACTACCTCCGAGGCCATTAAACATGGTTTTTGCGAGGCCGAAGTAAAGAGCCTTGCCGAAGCGCTGGCCCGGGCCGGTATCACGGATTACCAACTGGATGAATTCTCGCTGACTACCGTAGATAAGATCATCGCCTTTTTTCTCAACCCCTTTCTCAGCGGTATTTTAATTATGATTATTATTGGCGGGGTGTGGTTCGAGTTGCAATCCCCGGGCGTGGGCTTTCCTATCCTGGCGGCCATCACTGCCGCTATCCTTTACTTTATCCCCTATTATCTCAACGGCCTGGCCGCCAACTGGGAATTGGTATTGTTTGTGGTGGGTATTATCCTGATTGGCATTGAACTGGTAGCTATTCCCGGTTTCGGGTTCTTCGGTATCAGCGGCATCATGATCACCCTGGCCTCGTTAATCCTGGTCATGCTGGGCAACGATGTTTTTGATTTCACCTTAGTGCCCATCAGGGAAATTTTTGTGGCTACCACCACTATTTTTGCCGGCTTAACCGGCAGCATCCTGCTGTTGTTCCTGGCCGGGGTGCAGCTTACCCATACGCAATTTTTTAACCGGGTGGCGCTTTCGGCCGTACAGGACCGGGCCGAGGGCTATACGGCCAAATTCAGGAAAGAAAGCCTGCTGGGCCAACAGGGAGTGGCCTATACCGTACTCAGGCCAAGCGGCAAGGTGATGATTAACGATGATGTTTACGATGCCTATACCCGTGGTGAATACATCAGCAAAGGAGAAACCATTGACGTAATCAGCGAAGAGGGCACCACCCTGCTGGTGAAGAAAACAACCCATACCCCATGAAAATACTAGGCATTATTCCCGCCCGCTACGAATCAAGCCGCTTCCCGGGCAAGGTACTGGCCGATATCAAAGGTAAGTCGATGGTTCAACGGGTATATGAGCAGGCGCGAAAATGTGCTGAACTTGACAACGTGCTGGTAGCCACGGAAAACCAGCAGGTGATTGACCATGTTGCCGGCTTCGGTGGCGAAGCCGTACTTACCAGCGCCCGCCATACCAGTGGCACCGACCGCTGCTATGAGGCCCTGCAGTTACAAACCGGTACCTATGATTATGTGGTCAACATCCAGGGGGATGAACCCTTTATTGACCCACGGCAGATCAAAGAAGTGGCCGCCTTACTTGATGGTAAAGTTGAACTGGCCACCCTGATCAAAAAAATCACCCATTATGACGAATTGTTTAACCCGGGTGAAGCGAAGGTGGTTTTCAACCAGCGGATGGAAGCCTTATACTTCAGCCGCCAGCCAATACCTTATTACCACCATGCGGCCGAGATGAATTGGTTGCAATACCAGGACTTCTATAAACATATCGGCATTTACGCTTACCGTACCGATGTGCTGGCGCGGATATCGGCACTGCCGGTTTCGGGGCTGGAAAAAGCCGAATCGTTTGAACAATTACGCTGGCTGGAAAACGGTTTGCAAATTAAACTGGCCTTTACCGAATTGGAAAGTATATGTATTGATACCCGCGAAGACCTGGAAAGGCTGCTGGCCACCATGAAATAGATCGTTAGCATGGCCTGGATAAAAATTATCAACTACAGCAAGGCAAAAGGCCCGTTGAAAAAGCTCTATGATAAAATCAAGGGGCCGGACAATTACATCGACACTATCATGTTGGTCCACGGGCTGCGCCCCAATACCCTGAACGGGCACATGGCCCTCTATAAAAACATCCTGCACCACCACCACAACACCCTGCCCAAGTGGCTGCTGGAGGCCATTGGCGGCTATGTAAGCCACCTGAATGGCTGCACCTATTGTGTGCAACACCATTTTACCGGCATGGCCCGGCTCCTGAAAGATAAAAAGCTGGCCGGAAAAATCCATCGGGCGCTGGCAAACGACACCCCGGAAGCCTGGTTTGCCGGCAAAGAGCTGGCCATTATGAACTATGCCCGCAAACTTACCCTGGCCCCGGCAACCATGAAGGAGACGGATGTGCAGCCGCTGCAGGCTGCCGGCCTCACCGATGGCGAAATCCTGGAAATAAACCAGGTGATCGCTTATTTTGCTTACGCCAACCGTACCGTACTCGGCCTGGGGGTAACTACCAAGGGGGAAATTATTGGTTTATCCCCCAATAATGATTATGAAGAAGGGGATTGGCAACACCGGTAAATTTGCTTTACTTACAGATTTTTTTCGTCAGTTTTTTGGCTTCCCCATCATCCCCGGCCAAAGCCAGCGTTGCACAGGCCTTAACCGTATCCCCGGTGGCATAATAAGCCCGCGCCAGATCAACATGGATATGTTCGATGGTGTCATCCATTTGCCCGGCTTTGGCCAATAAGCGGCTGGCATCAGCATATCGCCCCTGAAGGTAGCGGAGCAACCCCATATTCCGGTACACCCAGGCATTATAAGGATCAATTTTCATGCTCTGCACAATATACCCTTCAGCCTCCGGCAGTTTGCCCGATTTAAGCAGGATATAGCCCTTGTTATTGAGAAAATAGGGGTCGTTTTTATGAAAAGAAATGGCCCTGTTAATGGCCTGCAAGGCCTCGGCATATTTTTCCTGGCCGGCATACACCATGGCCAGCACATTATAAGCATGGGGTTGGCCGGCATCCCGTTGCAGCGCCCGCTTACTATACGCAAGGGCGCTATCGGCCTGCTGCCGGTGATAGTAGATATTGGCGATGTTCACCAGGGTTTCGGCATTGGTGCTATCTAACTGCAGGCTCTGCCGGAAAGCCGCCAGGGCTTGACCCTCCTTGCCCATATCGGCATAGACCAGGCCTGCGGTAAAGGGCAGCAGGCTGGTATCCGGCCATAGCTTGCCCAGTTGGTGTAAGTTATCCAGGGCAGCAAAATGCTGGTGTACCGCCAGGTTGGCCCGGGCATTGTTTAACAGGGCTTCCGCATAACCGGGCTTGTACTGAATGGCGCGGCCAAAGCAAAATATGGCCTCATCATATTTTTCCTGTTTGAGCAGGGCCAGGCCCTTGTTATTCCAGGCATCCACAAAGGCGGAGTCTTTGGCAAGAGCCTCATCATAAAAGCGGATGGCTTCTTTTAAATCATTATTGGCATAGGCCCGGTTACCTTTCGTTAAAAAATTCAGTTTATCGATATCCTTTTTGCCGGAACAGGAAAAAACAAGCAATACGCTCAAAATAGCTACCCTGTACATCTACTGTTATTAAAAAGTGTTCACGCCTAACATCACCAGGGTACACCCTTCCACTACTTCTATGCCTTGCTCCCTGGCGAGGGCAGCAAATTCAGGGTTCTCGCTGCCCGGGTTAAAAATTATCCGGGCCGGCCGCAGGCCCAGCAAGTACGTGTAGTATTCCGTCTGGTGTTTGGGGCCGATATACAGGGTTAGGGTATGTACCCCGGCAATGGCTGGCTGCTCCCTGATGGGTAAAATAGGTTGCCCGAACACCTGGCCTTTTTTTATGCCAATGGGCACAATAGCATGGCCGTATGCGGTAAGCCGCTGGGCCGCCCTAAAGGCATAGCGCGAAGTATTTGGCGTAGCCCCTACAATAACGGTTTTCTTCATTTGTTAATCTTTTTTCGCGTACAACTGCACTACCCTGTCGGCACAGCGCTGGCCATCGAGGGCAGCAGACACAATACCTCCGGCATAGCCGGCCCCCTCGCCTGCCGGAAATAACCTCTTCAACGCCACGTGCTCCAGCGTATGCGGGTTGCGGGGCACCCGCACCGGTGACGAAGTACGGCTTTCCACGGCCAAAATTACGGCTTCTTCGGTAAGATAACCGCGCATTTTGCGCCCAAATTGCCTGAACGCATACCGTAACCGGGCACTTATAGCCGGGGGCAGCACCTCATCCAGGGCTACACTGGTCATGCCGGGCTTATAGGATGAAGGGGGCAGGGATGAAGACACCTGCTGCCGCACAAAATCGGTGAGCCGCTGGGCCGGGGCGGCCAGGCTGGCCCCGCCCAGCATAAAGGCCTGCTGCTCTATAGCCTCCTGGAAACGCATGTAGCGCAGCGGGGAATCACCGTAAGCCCGGCCGATCTCATGGTCATCAAGGGCTACAACAATGCCGGAATTGGCAAACCGGGAATTCCTGCGGGAGGGGCTCATACCGTTTATCACCACCTCACCGGGAGCAGTAGCCGCGGGCACCATAAAGCCTCCCGGGCACATACAAAATGAAAATACGCCTTTGGTCGTTTGCCGGTAGTCAACCTGGTGAACCAAAGAATAAGCCGCGGCCGGCAGGTAGGGGTCACGCACCCGGCAATGATACTGAATGCTGTCGATCAGCCCCTGCGGATGCTCTACCCGCACGCCCATGGCAAAAGGCTTTGCTTCCAGATGAACCTCTCTGTCGGCCAATATTTGATAAATATCGCGGGCTGAATGGCCGGTAGCGAGAATCACGGCCCGCCCCTCGTAAGCAACATCCGCAGCTTTCACCCCCAGCAATTGGCCATTGTTAAGCAGCAAATCATCTACGCGGGTATTAAAATGGATTTCTCCGCCATGCGCAAGAATGTATTGCCGGATGGAGGCAATGATTCCCGGCAGTTTGTTTGTGCCTATGTGGGGGTGGGCATCAACAAGTATGGTTTCGGGGGCTCCATGATAGTGCAGGATGGCCAAAACCCGGCCTACATTACCCCTTTTTTTTGCCCGGGTGTACAGCTTACCATCGGAATAGGTACCTGCCCCGCCTTCGCCAAAACAATAATTGGAGTCGGGGTTAACTATTCCGGCACGGTTTATTTGCGCCAGGTCGCGCCTGCGGGCCTGCACATCTTTACCCCGCTCAAGAATTACGGGCTTCACCCCCAGTTCAATCAGCCGCAGGGCGGCAAACAAACCGGCCGGGCCGGAGCCAACAATAATTACCGGCTCACCTGCCACCAGGTTTTGCGAGGGTACATAAGCGGGTTGTTCCGCTTGCCCATCCTCGCCCACCTGCACTACCAGCCTCACTTTTACCGGGGCCTTACGGGCATCTACCGAACGCTTGACCACCCTGACCGCAGCCTTTGGCAAGCCGGCTTTTTGCCGCGCTATCGCCCCGACAACCACCGGGTCGGCCGCCTGCTTTGGTGATAAGGAAAGGTAGATGGTCTTCATTCCCGGCTTACCGCTTGATCCTGAAAGCATACCCCAGGTTCACGCCAAGGCGAATGGAATAGGCAAAATTATTTGCATTGAGTGAGCGGAACGGATCGGTTTGCGGGTCATCGCTCTGGTAAACCTGGTTAAAATTGCGGTAGCCCACACCAAAGCCCACGTAAGTGTCAATTGTAAAACCATTGCTGGTTACATTTTTAAAAAAGCGGGTCCCCACAATGCCGGCATACTCGATTTTCTGTTCCCGGGCACCAAAGACCTGCTCCCCGGCAACATTGGTGCTGTGCAACAACCCCGTATATTTCAGCTCATGGGCAAAGTAGGGCTGGCCGAAAGCGCCTTCCTCGTGGTAAAATTTTTGCCTGAAAGTAACGGCAAAACCTTCGGTATAGGGCTCCCCTTCACTTACCGAAGTAAACGAGCGGAAAAACGGTTTACGTAAATACTGCAGCGCCAGCTCATACCCCAGCCTTTCCTCCATATAGTACTCAAAGCTAAAGGGTAACGAACCCACCAACGGGGCAAGGGGGTTATAGCCAATAATAAAGGCCTTATACTCATGAAATTTCTTGCGGAAATAACGGCTTTTCTTCTTGGGCGATTTAAATGACCCGGCCCGGGCCCGCTGCCGCCTCACCTGGCTCAGGGCCTTTTGTTCCTGCACATCATCAGCAAGGAAAAAAGTGGCCTCCCCTTCCTCATAATAGGGCTTGTAATACCCCGTGAGTTCCCCGGAACGTTCATAAAGTTCCCAAATACCCATCTTCTTGTCGTTTTTTATATGGCCTTTCATCTTTAACGCACCGTCATTATAATAGCCCAGGTAGTTACCTTCCCCCCTAGTAAAATTACATTCCCCCTCAAGATTACCGTTTTCATAAAAATATTGCCATTGCCCATGGTTAAGGCCATCTTTCACCATGCCTTTTACTTTCAGGGCGCCATTTTTATAATATTCTTTGTACTCGCCATCACCCCGGTTATACAATGCTTCCCCTTTCAGGGTGCCATCATTATAAAACATTTTCCACTGGCCATCCTTCTTGCCCTCCACCAGTTCACCTTGCGAGGCAACCGAGCCATCGGTATGGTAGTAAATCCAGGTGCCGTTGGCCAGGTCATGGTCATACCGCCCTTCGGCCAAAATTTTACCACTGTAGTCGTAAAACTGCCAGGTACCATTTTTTTTGTTATCTACGAAACTTCCTTTCGCCTTCAGGGTACCGTCTTCATGGTAAAAAAGCCACTCCCCTTCTTTCTTGCCCTGGTTTACCTTGCCCTCCGATTTTATACTGCCCGACTCATAAACTTCCTCATAATACGACCCCTGCCCCGAAAATTCTTCCGTGGCTTTCAAGACCCCCGATTTATGGTAGTATTTCCAGAGACCTGTCTTCCGCCCCCAATCATAGGCCCCCTCACTTTCTATGGCCCCGTTTTTATAGTAAAACACCCAGTCGCCAACCTTCTTCCCCTGCATCATCTCCCCCTTCATCTTGGGGTTACCGTTTTCGTAATAATACTCCCAGCAACCAACACTCCGGCCATTATCAATCTTGCCCTGCATACGCAAGCGGCCGTTGGTAAAATAATATTTCCAGGTACCGGTTGATTTATTATTGTCAAACTGCCCCTCACTTTTAAGGGTGCCGTCAGCATAATAAGACGTATAGGCCCCATGCATGATATTCTTGGCCCCGGAGCGCATATAATAGGCCTCTTTCACCTGGGTTTTGGCCTCATCATAATAGGTCTGGCGTAAAACCTGACCTTTGCCGGCAAAGGCGAGCAACAGCAAACCAAATGATATGTAAAAACCAAACCTCATAGCCAATAATTGCAAATGTAAAATTACATAATTCGATAGATGATTTTACCGATTAACCGACAATTTGGTTGGTTATAGCAATCAAAATAAAAGATTCCGGCTTTTCGATGTGTTGATAAATTGTACCTTTGTCGGGCAATTGTTTAACCAACGTAAACCCGGATCAGCAACTATGGCAGCAAGCGGCAAGCAAGACTTATTTGAGTCACCCGACTTTTATGGTATTGATGACCTGTTAAGTGAAGAGCACAAACTTATCCGTTCCTCAATCCGTGATTTTGTTAAAAAAGAAATTTCCCCCTCTATTGAAGACTGGTGTCAGCGGGCTTATTTCCCCCGGGAAATAGTACCAAAGTTTGGCGAAATCGGGGCTTTCGGGCCTTTTGTGCCAATGGAGTACGGGGGTGGCGGCCTCGACTATATTGCCTATGGCCTGATTATGCAGGAGATAGAACGGGGCGATTCGGGGATGCGCTCCACAGCTTCGGTGCAAGGGTCATTGGTGATGTACCCGATTTATAAGTTTGGTTCGGAAGAACAAAAACAAAAGTACCTGCCTAAGCTGGCTGCCGGGGAAATGCTGGGCTGTTTTGGCCTTACCGAGCCGGATTATGGTTCAAACCCGGGCGGTATGGTAACCAATTTTAAGGATATGGGCGACCACTACCTGCTCAACGGGGCCAAAATGTGGATATCGAATGCCCCCTATGCCGATATTGCCGTGGTATGGGCCAAAAATGAAGCAGGCCGCATTCATGGGCTGATCGTTGAGCGCGGCATGGAAGGTTTTACCACCCCCGAAACCCATAACAAATGGTCGTTGCGGGCCAGCGCCACCGGAGAGCTGGTTTTTGCTAATGTGAAGGTACCCAAAGAAAACCTGCTGCCCGGAAAATCAGGCCTGGGCGCCCCGCTGATGTGCCTCGACTCGGCCCGCTATGGCATTGCCTGGGGAGCGCTGGGGGCCGCCATGGACTGCTACGATGCCGCCCGCAGGTATGCCCTGGAGCGAATTCAATTCGACAAACCTATTGCCTCTTTTCAACTGATTCAGAAAAAACTGGCCGAAATGCTCACCGAAATTACCAAGGCCCAACTCATTGTCTGGAAACTGGGCAAAATGATGGACGAGGGCAAGGCCACCACCGCCCAGATATCGCTGGCCAAACGCAATAATGTGGAAATAGCCCTGCATATCGCCAAAGAAGCCCGGCAGATCCATGGCGGTATGGGCATTACCGGTGAATACCCGATGATGCGCCACATGGCTAATCTGGAGTCGGTACTTACCTACGAGGGCACCCATGATATTCACCTGCTGATATTAGGCCATGAAATAACCGGTATTCAGGCGTTTAAGTAACCTGGGTAAGATAGGCCATTCCTGAAGGATAAGCTGTATATTCGTACATAATTGACTTCCTGAATGTTTAAACTGCTTGCCATATTTTCTGCTAAACTTACCTTAGCCCTACTGGCCATAGGGTTGCCCGGCACTGCCTGGCCACAGAAGGCCTATACCGTTTTGGAAACCAAACGGCCAATAGACCCATCCCGTTACGATGAAATAAAGGGGAGCCCTTACCTCTACAAAGAATGGCAAAAAGCCGAAGTGGTTGGTGCCGATGGCAAGATATTAAAAGATGTCTTTGTGAATTACAACGGCCTCACCCATCAACTGGAGATGAAAGAAAACGGGGAAGTCAGCGAAATGGATGCCGCTTCCTATTTAAAGGTTATTGTAGCCACCACCTACGGTAACGAGTCTTTCTTCAGGGGGATTCACCCCCAGTTTGGTGCCAAGCTAATTTGTCTTCCCTATGATGGGCAGCGGATTAAACTTATCAAAGATTTCAACGTTTCTAAGCAAGACCTGCAGATTCAATCCCCCATGGGCCCGGAAGTACACGAAAGGTTTGTTGCTGCCGCCAATTATTTTTTGATGGTTGACGGGCAGATATTCCCCATAAAACTTAAAAAGAAGAAAATCATTGGGGTTCTCGGCAATAAAACGGCTATTGAAAAGTACCTGGAGCAGGAAAACCTAAACGTAAACAACGAGGGAGATCTGGTACGGCTGTTAGTTTATTATGAGGCTGACCTGCATCATAACTAATCAGCCACTGGTTACGTATTTTAGCTAAGCAAAAACAAAAATAAATAATGCGAGTAGCCTGCCTGTTCACTATTTTTTATCTGCTTACCTGCCCCGGTATCAAAGCCCAGGCTTTTTTTAACAGCGTGCCGGTTGATACGTTACGGTACCGCGACATTAAAGGCACCCCGTATATGTACCCCACTTGGCAAACTGCCAGAATCGTTGGCCGTGACAGCACAGTGTATGCTAATGTACTGCTTAATTATAATGCCTATAACCGGAGCTTTGACGTAAAACTTGCCCACCGCATTGTTACGCTTGACAATAGCCTTTATGATTTGATTACTATTTATGAAGACGGGGCCGAAAAAGAATGGTTTATCAAAGGTGTACATTATGACATCGCCAACCAACTGGCCAATGTTATTTATAACGGAGATAAAATTAAACTTATCCGTAGTTATAATGTTAAACTGGCCGAAATAATTGATGATCTCCCCGGAGAAACCCTGGTGCGCAAAAAGTTTTATCCGGTAGTTAGTTATTTTATCCTTTACAAAAGTAAACTGCGGCAAATCAGGCTAACCAAAGGCCGCTTAGCCAAAGTACTGGAAGACAAGGAACTGGTCAACAAGCTGGCCGCACAACACCATCTGGAGGTAGGCAAGGAGACCGATGCCATCGCCTTGCTTAGGTATTTCGAAGAAAGTAACCCCCGGTAAACGCCAACTCCCCCGCTTACCAAACCATTGCCGCTGACTGGCGGTCAGTCAGCCCCCTGCACCGAAGCCTTGACCGTTACCCGCTGCACGGGTTTTAGGGGATCGTTGGAGTATATCGTAATGGATTTCTGTTGTGTCCCCCGTCTGCCGCTGGTATTAAAAGTGACTTTCAGGACAACTTCCTCCCCGGGCTGCAGGGTTTCCTTGGCCAGCTCAGCTACTGTGCAACCACAGCTCGAATGGGTTTTACGGATATTTAATGGTGATTTACCGGTGTTTTTGATCATAAATTCGGTGCTCACTGCCGCGCCTTGTTTTACCTTGCCAAAGTCGTGTACTACCTCTGACAACGTAAGCTTAGGGGCCCTGGCCGCCTCTTCGGCACGCATAGGCGGGAAATATTCATTAATATCGGCATAAACCGAGAAAGCCTTCTGCGCCTGCCCTCCCGCTTCATCCGTGTAAAAAACAATATTGTCCGACATAAAGCCCAGGTCGTTACGCCTTTTGGCATCATACGTAATAATAATTTTTCCCTGCTTGAAGGGCGGAAGGGTTACCGGGGAGAAATTAACCGTAATGTAAGGCGGGGCTTTTACTTCATTCCTGAAAGTCAGCGGTTTATCCCCCTGGTTGTACACGGGAAACTCCTTGGTAGTGGGGGCATTGGTATAGACCCTGCCCATATTAAACCCCCGGTATTTCACCCGCAGCGCCCCTATTACAGTCGGGAAATCATCCTCAACCGTTCTGGGCTTGGGTTCCACCTGCCCTTTGATGCGCAACACAATAGTGGCCATTTTACCGGTGGTGCTCACGGTTAATGTTTTATGGAATGGCCCCGGCCGGTTAAGCGGGTTATATACAGCCTTGATAAACCCGGTTTTCCCCGGCATTACCGGCTCACGGGTCCAGGCCGGGGTGGTGCAACCGCAAGAGGCCCTGACGTTGGTAATGGTAACCGGTTCCTGGCTGACATTGGTGAACTCGAAAGTAAACTCAGCCGGCCCGTCCACCTCTTTAATCACACCAAAATCATGCTCTTCTTCGTTGAACTTTAACTCCTCTACAGGCTGCGCCAGCAGCGGCAGCGAAACGGATAAAACCAAAAAATAAATAAGCCTTTTCATAACCCTTGTGTTAGTCCGATTATTCATATCGATCAGGAATAAAATTGTAACCCAAAATTACAAACATTGCCCATGAAAGTTGATGAATGACCACATGTTTAGCATATTTGTAGCGAAATTTTAATTACATGGCCAGAATACTAACCGGAATCCAAAGCTCAGGCCGACCCCACCTGGGAAATCTGCTGGGGGCAATCATCCCGGCCATCGAATTATCGAAAAAACCGGGGAATGAATCGCTTTTTTTTATTGCCGATTTACATTCGCTAACCACTATTAAAGACCGCGAAACGCGCAGTGAAAATACGCGGGCCGTAGCAGCCGCCTGGCTGGCCTTTGGCTTTGATACCGACAAGAACATCTTTTACCGGCAATCAAAAATACCGGAGGTGTGCGAACTCACCTGGTTTTTTAACTGTATCACCCCTTTCCCCATGCTGGCCAATGCCCATTCGTTTAAAGACAAAGCCGGCAAGCTGGCCGATGTAAATGCCGGCCTGTTTACCTATCCGGTACTAATGGCCAGCGATATCTTAATGTACGATGCCGATTTTGTGCCGGTGGGCAAAGACCAGAAACAACACTTGGAGATGACCCGTGATATTGCCAGCAGCTTTAACCATCAGTTTGGCGAAACATTTGTGCTACCTGAGGCTATTATCGATGATACGGTAATGACCGTGCCGGGTACCGATGGCCAGAAGATGAGCAAGTCCTACGGTAATATTATTGATATCTTTCTGCCGGATAAACAATTGCGCAAAAACATCATGTCGATTGTTACCGACTCTACCCCTTTGGCAGCGCCAAAAGACCCGGATGCCTGCAATGTGTTTAATATTTACAAATTGCTGGCCTCGGATGAGCAGATAGCCACAATGCGGCAGAATTATACGGGTGGCAATTATGGCTACGGGCAGGCCAAACAGGCCCTTTTTGACCTTATTACCGAAAAATATCAGGGCGAGCGGGCAGCCTACAACCGCTTTATGGAGCACCCCGAACTGCTGGAAGAGAAACTGCAGGCAGGCGAAGCCCGCGCCCGGGCCATTGGCCGTGAGGTGCTTGACCGGGCGAAAGCCAGGTTGGGGTATTAGAAAGTTGGACGTTAGAAGTTGGAAGTTGGGGACAGAAGACGGCCTGGCGGCAGCCATAACCTTAGTTGGCAAGGTGATAAAACTGAGCGTTCTTTGTGTAAAAGGCCCAAGGTCAGGAAGTCGAATGGCAGAAGCCACCTCAGTAAACGTTCGGTGACTGTAACATAGGAGCCTGCCGGGTGGCAGCAAAAACCGGAGATTGAAATTTAGAATTAAAATCTGGAAACAATGACAGCAACAGAAAAAGCAAAATTTTGGTTAGCACAGGAGATTGACCCGGAAACCCGGCAGGAAATTGAAAACCTGCTAAAAAACGACCCGGCCGGTTTGGAAGAAGCCTTTTACAAAGACCTGGAATTTGGCACCGGGGGCCTGCGCGGCATCATGGGCGTGGGTTCTAACCGCATGAACAAATATACCGTAGGCATGGCTACCCAGGGCCTGGCCAACTATTTACACACGGCCTTCCCCGGCCAGGAAATAAAAGTGGCCATTGCCTATGACAGCCGTAACAACAGCAAGTTTTTTGCCGAAGCGGCCGCCCGGGTATTTGCCGGCAATGGCATACGGGTACATATTTTCCCTGCGTTGAGGCCGACCCCGGAGCTCTCCTACGCTATCCGGCAGTTGGCGTGCCAGTCAGGTATAGTCATCACCGCCTCGCATAACCCCAAAAAATACAATGGCTATAAAGCCTACTGGTCAGACGGGGCCCAACTCACCCCGCCCCATGACCAGCATGTGATTAACGAAGTGCAGAAAATTGCCAGCTTCGCGCAAATCAAAACCGCTACCACCGATGAGCTGATTACCTATATTGACCCGGATTTCGACCAGCAGTACATCGCGGCCATTGCCGGCCTGGTGTTGGATAAAGAAAGCATTGCCAGGGCCAGCGATATTGCCATCGCCTACTCCTCTATTCACGGCACCGGCATCACCCTGGTACCCCCCGCTTTGCAGAAGATAGGGTTTACCAACATTCATGTGGTAGCAGAGCAAGCGGAACCCGATGGCAACTTTCCTACGGTGGTTTACCCTAACCCCGAAGAAGCCGAAGCCCTGACCCTGGGCCTGCAACTGGCCAAAAAAATTGATGCCGACCTGCTACTGGCCACCGACCCCGATGCCGACCGGGTGGGTGTGGCTGTAAAAAATGCCGGGAATGAATGGATGTTGTTGAATGGCAACCAGATGGCCGCCTTAATGGCCTATTACATTCTCAAGACCAGGAAGCAGCAGGGTACGTTAAAGCCAAACCAGTACATGGTTAAAACCATTGTTACCACCGAGTTGATTGACCGGATGTGTGCAGCTTATCAAATCCCCTGCTACAACACCCTTACCGGCTTTAAATATATTGCCACGGTCATCCGGGAGTTGGAAAACGGCCATGAGTTTATTGGTGGCGGGGAAGAAAGCTACGGGTTTATGACCAGCGCCATTGTGCGCGACAAAGATGCCGTGGCCGCCTGCGCCCTGATTGCCGAAATGGCGGCCGGCAGTAAAAATTCCGGTGGGCTGTTCGGCCTGCTGCAGGAAATGTATTTACAGTTTGGCGTGTGGCGGGAAGATATGCAATCGATAACCCTTGAAGGCAAAGCCGGCCAGGAGGAGATAAGTAAGATGATGCAAGAATTCCGGGCTAACCCACCACAAACCCTGGGAGGCGCTCCGGTAGTAAAAATAATGGATTATCAAGCATTAACGGCCTTTGACCTGGAAAACAACACCCGCACCCCCCTGGATTTTCCGGTTTCCAATGTGTTGCAGTTTATTACCGCCAGCGGGTATAAGGTTTCCGCCCGGCCTTCGGGCACCGAGCCCAAGATCAAGTTCTACTTCAGCGTAAACGCAAAGGCTGGCCATATTGATGAAATACCGGCAACACAAACGCACTTACAACGTATTATTAAGCAAATCAAAGAAGACCTTAACCTGCCATCATCATGATCGATTCAATCAACAAGGTAATACAACGCCACCTGGCACAACTTAAAAAGGAGGTTTCAGCCTATAACCGGGAAAGCGATTTATGGGTTAGCCAAGGGGAGATAGCCAACCCGGCCGGCAACCTTTGTTTGCATTTATGTGGCAACCTGCAGCATTTTATTGGCGCTGTGCTGGGCAACACCGGCTATATACGCCAGCGCGAACACGAGTTTGCCGCCCGTAATGTACCGGTGGCCGAACTGCTGCAGGCTATTGACGACACCATGACCGCAGTAGCCAACACCCTCAACAACCTCGAACAAAGCCGGCTGGCCGAAGACTACCCGTTGCAAGTATTTGGCGAACCCATGACTACGGAGTTCTTCCTTATCCACCTGACCAGCCACCTGGGCTACCACCTCGGGCAAATCAATTACCATCGCAGGTTGTTGGCAAACTAACCCGGGTTATTCGCGCCATCCGTGCATGTTTCAGGCTACTACCTTACGGTAAAGAGGGCCTCGTTATAGGCACTAAAAATACCATAGCCGTTAACAATATTATTATAAACAATTACCGGTTGGGCAAAGGGGTCACCATCAACCCAGTACTGCAACTTGGCAGAAAGTTCGTAGAGGTAGTAGGATTCGGACGTGTTGGCGATAACCACATAATAGGTTGGCGGGTAATTCCCTTCTTCCCCATTATAATAATCCTGGCTCAGCACACGCATTTCATATTCCCGGCCATTAAAAAGTTTATCATTGAAAAGAATACCGTAGCCATAACTCTGATAATCCTCCAGCCCGGGGTCGCGGGATTCAAGCTGTAGCTTTTCCCGGTACAGGGTTGAATCAAGTTTGGTAGGCGGGGTGGTATTAAAATCATATTGATAGGAATAGGCCTCCTTAATAACGGTAACCTGGTAGTAGTTTTCAACGGCCCCGTCATCATCTATGGCCACGCTAAACCGCAAATAGGTGCTGGTATAGCCAAAGTCACTCAGTTCAACCGTATCCAGCTTCACGCGCAATATCCGTGCCGTATCTTTGGGCAGAGTAACCCGGGCAGAAGCATCGGTAAAGCCGGCTTTACTTATCCTGAGCTCGTAGTCTTTGCCCAACTGCGGTTTATAGGTAGCAGAAATATAATGGCCATTGGCGCTGTCGGGGAGGGTAGTGAGGTATTGGCCGTCTTCATAAACCTCTACCGTAGCCCCGGGAACTATCAGGTAGTCATCACGCTTTAAAATATACTGGCTTTGCGTCAGGTGCACGCGGAAATAATCATCCGGGTGCAAGGTACTGTTAACCACCAGCTTGGGTGGCTCCCTCGGAATATCAACATCCACAACGGTTTCACAGCCCATAATCCATATACTAACGGCTAAGAGGGTGGCATTATATACTATCTTCATCCTGCGCATCAGAAATCAAAGCGGTAACTAATTGAGGGTAATATCGGCACCAGGCTATACTGGATAATTTTTTTCTGCTGGGTTTCATAATCAAACCCAACCTGATAAAAGAAAGGGTTCTTACGGTTATACATATTGTAGAACCCCAGGGTAAACCTGCGGATGCCGTGTTTTTTTTCTTTTATCCAGGAAATACTAAAATCGAGGCGGTGGTAGGCTGCCATGCGGTAACCGTTCCTGCCCTCATAATATTGCACCCCTTCCCCGCCCCAAAATTCAAATGTGGCATTGGGGTTAGTGTTGTTCCTGGCATAGCTTTCGATGGGTAACGAGACCGCATTACCGGTGCCGTAAACCCAGGCGGCCGACATATGGATGTGGTCACTCAGCTTATACACCCCGGTAATACTCACATCATGCCTGCGGTCGTACCGGTAAGGGTACTGCCGGCCAAAATTTATATTTTCAAACTGCCGGTAAGCCCATGACAAGGTATAGCCCAGCCAGCCGGTGAACTTACCTTGTTTTTTTTGCAGAAAAAATTCGGCCCCGTAGGCCGTGCCCCGGCCGGCCTCAACCTTATCCTGCCAGTCGATGTTCACACTGGTAAAGCTGGCACCGTCTTTATATTCAATAAGGTTTTCCATTTCCTTATAATAGCCTTCAATGGAAACCTCGTACATCCTGTTGAAGGTTTTGGCCACTCCGGCTGCCACCTGAAAGGAGGTTTGCGGTTTAATCCGGTTGGTAGAAGGCACCCACAGGTCGGTAGGCAGACCAATACCGCTGTTGGAAAGCAGGTGTATATACTGGGCCATGGCCGCATACGAAGCTTTAAGGGCCAGCCCGTTAGCCAGTAAATACCGTAACGATAACCGGGGTTGCAGCGAGGTATAAAAACTTTCCTCTACCTTAAAGGTTGAAAAGTGCAGGCCGGCATTAATTTTCAGGGCTTTGCCCACCCGGAAATCATCTTCAAAATAAGTCGCCATTTCCAGGGCGGCCGTATTAAAGTTACCGGCTACCGTATCAAGGGCCCCCGCTTTATACGACAACACCCCGGGGTTAAACGTATGCTGAATGGCATTCAGGCCAAAACGCACATAATGGTCGGGGTTAGGGATATAATCTAAGTCTATTTTGGCGGCAAAATCATAAATACCCGAATTGTAGCTGATGGCATAAGTATCGGTTTGCGTGCCTCCGGGGCCGGTGGTTTTGCTTTCGCTGCGCTCGAAAATATTGAACCGGTAGCGGCTATAGGTAAGGGTGAGGTTGCTGAATAACCTGGGGCTGAACAGGTGGTTCCAACGCACCGCCCCGATAATATTGCCCCAGTTCAGCCCCAGTTCATCGTTATTTTCATATTTGGTGTCAAAGTCGGTATAGGTGTCTTTGTACCTGCTGTAGGCTTTGTCCTGGCCAAAAAAGCCGCTGATATAGAGGCGGTCTGTATTGGAAAACTTATGGTTGATTTTCGTGTTAAGGTCATAAAAATAGTAGCCGGTAGTAGTGGTGCCATCCGACATGGCCTTAACTATGGGCGCGGCCAGCAAATCGATATAGGTACGCCTGCCCGACACGATGAACGTAGTTTTTTCATTTTTTATCGGCCCCTCTAAGGTAAGTTTAGAGGCAATCAGGCCAATGGTGGCCGTGCCCTTAAACTCCTTGGTACTGCCTTCCTTCATCGAAATATCAATCACCGATGACAGCCTGCCGCCATAGCGGGCCGGGAAACCCCCTTTAATCAGGTCAACATTATTGATGGCATCGGGGTTGAACGTAGAGAAAAAGCCAAACAGGTGGGCGGAATTATAAATAGGCACACCGTCCAGTAAAATCAGGTTTTGGTCAGGGCCACCGCCCCGCACGTATAAGCCGCTGCTGCCCTCGGTACCCGACTGCACCCCGGGCAGAAACTGTAAAACTTTCAACACGTCCACCTCGCCCATAAATGCAGGCAGTTCCTGAATCCGTTGAATGGGAATTTTAATGCTACTCATCTGGGTTTGCTGCTGTATTTCCTCCTCGGCCGTAATCACTACTTCCTCCAGCTCCACAGA
This sequence comes from Cyclobacteriaceae bacterium, assembly GCA_026989505.1. GTDB lineage: Bacteria > Bacteroidota > Bacteroidia > Cytophagales > Cyclobacteriaceae > S012-113. Next base: position 12,849 of record JALSJF010000027.1, on the reverse strand, counting down.
GGCGGCCAGTTCAATATTTATCTCTATATCCTTATCCAGAAAAAAATTCAATTCAACCGGCACATAGCCCACGAATGAAACCACCATACTTACCGAATCTTTGGGCAGGGTGAGGCTATAAAAGCCGTAGGTGTTGGTAGCCGTGCCCTTCAGGTCGGCTTTATTATATACATTGGCGCCAATCAGCACTTCCCCGGATGATTTGTCTTTCACATAACCGCTGATGGTATATTTCTGGGCAGTAGCCCGGTACCCCGATAACAGCAAAATACATATCAGCAACGTAAAGGTGGCGCTTTTGGGCATGTGTTAAGTTGTTGAGTTTATAACTATACGCAATTCGAAAGCAAATATTATCAAAATACAATTAATAAATGATAACGTTATAGAATTTTAATTGTTACGAATCCTGCCAAAAAGTGGGTAACCGGTACAAATTAAGCAAATAAATTTAGCGCCTCAAGAAAATTACGTTTAACTTTGCAGCGGCAAATCGGTACGACCAGCTCCTATCGAACTCCCCCAGGTCTGGAAGGAAGCAAGGGCAGATAGTTGTAGCGGTGCGATACCTGATTTGCCATTTTTATACACCAAACCCCAACGCTGACCATGAAATTCTTTATCGATACCGCCAACTTAGAGGAAATAAAAGAAGCCCAGGCCCTGGGGATACTCGATGGGGTAACCACCAATCCTTCGCTGATGGCCAAAGAAGGAATTAAAGGCAAGAAAAATATTTACCGGCACTACCAGGCTATTTGCGCCATTGTTGACGATAACGTTAGCGCTGAGGTTATTGCCACCGATTACGCGGGGATGATCAAAGAAGGTACCGAACTGGCCGCCCTTGACAGCAAAATAGTGGTGAAAGTGCCGCTGATTGAAGACGGCATCAAGGCCATAAAGTATTTCAGCGAAAAGGGTATCCGCACCAATGCCACCCTGGTTTTCTCTGCCGGCCAGGCGCTGCTGGCCGCCAAGGCCGGGGCCACCTACGTGTCGCCCTTTGTTGGCCGCTTAGACGACATCAGCGAAGACGGCATGGCCCTGATCGAGCAGATTATCACCATTTTTGATAACTATGGCTTTGCCACTGAGGTGCTGGCGGCTTCTATCCGTCATACCATGCACATAATTGAATGTGCCGAAATGGGGGCCGATGTAGCTACTTGTCCGCTGAAAGCCATTAAAGGCCTGCTCAACCACCCCCTAACCGATATCGGCCTGGCTAAGTTTCTCAGCGATTACCGCAAATCACAGGAATAAAATGTTTATCATTAAAATAAGAGGGAAAGCTAAAATCCCCGATTATATTCAGATCAGGGACGAGAATTTTACCCTTATTGATTACTTCCGGGTGGACCGGCCCCTGAAGAACTTAGATAAACTGGGCCTCCCCGGCAAGGAAGAATATTTGCAATCTCTGATAAAAAGCTTACCTTTTGGCAAGTTAACCAAAATTGACGAAGCATGAACTTCTCTTCCGAGCCCATCATCAGCGCCAAAGAAGTCAGTATCTTTCAGGACAACAGCACGGTGCTTACCGAGGTGAACTTTGAAATCAAAAAAGGGGAGTTTGTGTTTATGGTGGGGCGTACCGGCAGTGGCAAGTCATCGTTGCTGCGCACCCTGTATGCCGACCTGCCCCTGCGACTGGGCGATTTAACCGTGGCTGATATTGACATCCGGGGGATTAAAGCCAAGCAGATACCCTTGCTGCGCAGAAAACTGGGGATTATTTTTCAGGATTTTCAGTTGTTTCAGGACCGCACCGTTGGCGAAAACCTGGCGTTTGTGCTCAGGGCCACAGGCTGGAAGGACAAAGCCAAAATGAAAGCCCGGCAGGCCGATGTGCTGATGCGGGTTGGCCTCGGCTCGGTAAACAACAAGATGCCCTACCAGCTTTCGGGCGGGGAGCAACAACGGGTGGTAATTGCCCGCGCCTTGCTCAATGAGCCGCTCATCCTGCTGGCCGATGAGCCTACCGGCAACCTCGACCCGGAAGTGTCCAACGGCATCCTCGACTTATTCAAGCAAATCAACCGCAGCGGCACTTCCATCCTTATGGCCACACACGACTTCAGCCTCCTCGACCGCAGCACTTACCGGGTGCTAAAGTGCCAGCAAGGCAAGCTGGTGGATGATTCGCAGGTAACTGCGGCCGGGTAGGTTAGTTGGCATACAACAGCTTTACATTGCCATAGGCTGCATCAATATTAATTTTGGCGGCATAATCACCCTGCCCCAACCTGCCTTTATAGTATTTCATGGAGCCACTTTTATCAATATAACTGTAATCTAATGCCATACCGGCATATTTCAGGTCGCAGTATTTCATCTCCGCGTCCAGCATGGCCGACATGCCCTGCTGAAACCTGAGCGTAACCGTGGCATAAGCCGACTCAATATCAATCCCGGTGAAGTCTTTGGCAATCCAGTCAACGGCTAACCCTCCGCCATAGGTTACCTTAAATACCAGGGCCCGGTACAGCTTGTCAATCTTCACTTTACCGTATTTAGAATACCCCCGCAGCTTGTAGATGCTCTCCCAGGTCATATTACCGTATTTATTGGCCAGGTCCACATCGTTGGCGTTACCAAAAGCTATAGTTGAGTAGCTGTTGGCTACCTCAACCTTACCGGCATTGGTAATCTCCAGGTTGGAGTACCGGGCGGTTATTTCGCCTTTGCTTACTTTATCCACCTCACCATTGCCGTAGGTAAGTTGTAAATCAACCTCCCCGGTCAGCTCCCCGAGTTTGATATTACCATAGGTAACCTCCACCCATACCTTACCCTCGCTATCGGCCAAAAATAAGTTGCCGTAGCGGTTCGTTACCTTCACATGGGTGTATTTGGGTACCTTAAGCCGGTATTCTATATGCACACGATCGTTTTTACCGTTATTCATATCCCCGGCAATAAGGGTTTTCAGGGAGAGGTCATTGGGTGAGCTGTCATCCACATCAATCGTAATATTATCAAGGTATTGGCCGGCTTTGGCCTCATTGCGTTTGGTGACTTCGATGCTTATGGTTACAGCTACTTCATCCTGCAACCAGGTTTCAATATGTACATCGCCAAACCGGCTGTCGATAGTAAGGTAGTTGCCCTTACTGACCGGGTAGCTTTTCTTTATTTCTTTGGTTTTGGTGACCTGCGCCAGCGACAGCATGGGCAGTAAAACCATAAACAGGGCGGTTAACCTAAATGGAGACATTTGTATTTTCTTTTTCGATTAACTGAATAATTTTTAACTGGTTAAGGAGCAAATCCTGCTGCAATTGCAGGTTTAAGATCAGGGCATTAAGTACCTTCGGGCTGTGGGTCTGCTCAAAATCGGCCTTCAGCATTTGGTAGTTTTCATTAAGTTCCTGTAAATCGCTTGTAAAGTCTTCGGCCAACTCCGGGTATCGGGCCAGGTAGGCTGCCAACAGGTTTTCTTTCTCCTGAATGATCTGCCGGTAATACTGCTCTGTTGCACTGAATTCAGGATCAATACCGGTACTATGGCCAACCGGTTGCATATTCTTTAAAAGCAAGCCCAGCGACAAGACAAAGAAGAGCACGGCTGCCACCTGCCAGTACACCTGTCTTTTGCGGCCCGATTTGGGGGCTGCCAGCCTGGCGGTAATTTTTTCCCAGGCCGCAGCAGGCGGGGTAAGTTCATCGAAGTCCTCCCGGTGTTGCCTGATATATGTTTCCAGTTTATCCTGTTTCATCCCTTACTTATTTTATGTTCTGCCAGCAACAGCTCCCGTAGTTTAGCTTTGGCCCGGTTATATTGCGATTTGGAGGTGGACGTTGAAATGCCCAAAATCTCCCCTATCTCCTGATGGTCATAGCCTTCGAGCAAATACAGGGAAAACACTATCCGGTACCCATCAGGCAGCAGCCTGATACACGATTTAATCTTTTCTACATGGAGGTAAAGTGATTCATCTTCCACCGCAACTTCAACTTCACTAAGCGGCCCGGCCTCCTCCAGCGATACCAGGGCCATTTTTTTACTGCGCAAATGGTTGATGGCCTTATTGACCACTATCTTCTTCAGCCAGGCGCCAAAGGAGGCAGTACCTTTATAGGCACCCAGGTTGTTAAAAGCGCTGATAAAGGCCTCCTGCAGTACATCGGCTGCCTCATCGGCATCGTTGGTCATCCGGTAGCAAATATTATACATCGCCCTGGCGTATAAATCATACAGTTGCTGCTGCGCACCCCTGTCGCCCTGCAGGCAAAGGGCTATTACCTCTGCATGTATATTGCGCTGTTGTGATTTCAAGCTTATCAACCTGTTTTAAAGACACAGCAAATTACCAGGGGTTGCATAGCACACCCTGTTAACCACGGAGAATACATACCGGTAAGGAGATCTGCCTACTTATCCAGCTCGGCCAGGTTGTTTTTGGCAAAAACAAAATCGGGGGCAAGCTCCAGGGCCTTGGTAAAGGCCTCTTTAGCCCCTGGCTTATCGCCCTGGTCTTTTTTCACTAATCCATCCAGGTTGAGCACGGCTACCCGCAAAGAAAATTCTTTTTGCTCAAGTTCATTTATCTGGAAGATAATCGTCCGGTTATCTGTTTCATCATTCGCCAGCAGGATATCAATATTCACCCTGCTTTCGGCATACCGTTTTAGTTCGTATTGCAAATAAGCCAGTTTATAGAGCGTTTCCAGGTTCTCCGTAACAAGGTAAAGTTGTTCGTAATTAATCGCGGCCTTATCCTTTAATCCCAATTCTTCATAGGCAATGGCACTCATTTCCAAAGCCGGGGCATTCTGCGGGTTACGGGCCAGGATATCCCGGCACACTAAAATGGTGGAAGCATATTGCTGATTATCAAAATAAAGATAGGCGAGGTTAAAGCGCAGCGAATCGTTCTGCGGTTCAATATTTATCAGGGTGTACAGGGCGCTTTTGGCTTCGGCATAATCGTTATAACGGATGGCCATGTTGTAATTGTTATGGTATAACCAGTAGATGGCCGGGCGGCTGTTATTTTGCACCTTGGTGGTATCTTGCGCCTGCAGTGAGAAGGCGATCGTGATGAGTAAAGTAGTGATAAAAGTTTTCTGCATTTCTTTAATATTTATTCTTTAGTTACCGGTGTTAAACCTTTTTCCTTCCCCAGCGCCAGCATCAAGGCATACGCCTCGGCATAGTTGTTGGGGATTCTGCCCTCCAGGATAGCTTCGCGGATGGTATCTTTGATTTCGCCCACTATCCGGTCGGGTTTGAGGGCAAAGGTATCCATTATATCCTTTCCGGAAATTGGTGGTTGAAAATTTCTCAGGTTATCCCGCTCTTCCACATCTTTCAGCTTCTGCTCAACTTTTTTGAAATTACGCAGGTAGCGCTTGACTTTTTCATGGTTTTTTGAAGTGATATCGGCCTTACAGAGGGTCATCAAATCTTCAATGTCATCCCCTGCTTCAAACAATAAACGCCTGATGGCCGAATCGGTGATGGTGTCTTTTACCAGGGCAATGGGGCGCAAATGCAGGCGCACCAGTTTCCTCACATAGCGCATATGTTCGTTCAGGGGGAGTTTCATCCTGCGGAAGATTTTCGGCACCATGCGGGCGCCCTTATCTTCATGGCCATGGAAAGTCCAGCCCACTTTGGGGTTAAACCTCTTGGTGGCCGGTTTGGCAATATCGTGCAAAATGGCAGCCCAGCGCAACCATAAATTATCCGACTGGCGGGCCACATTATCGAGCACCTGCAGGGTATGGTAAAAATTATCCTTATGCGATTTACCGTTGATATCTTCCACCCCGTGCAGGGCCACCATTTCCGGAAATATCCTGTGCAGCAGACCGGCATGAAACAATAGTTTGAACCCATAGGATGGCGTACCGGCCAGGATGATTTTATTCAACTCATCGGCTATCCGTTCCTGCGACACAATTTGCAGGCGGTCGGCATTTTGGCTGATGGCGGCAAAGGTGTCCGCCTCAATATCAAAATCGAGTTGGGTGGCAAAACGCACGGCCCTCAGCATGCGCAACGGGTCATCGGAAAAAGTTATGCCCGGCTCCAGCGGGGTTTTGATCAGTCTTTTACGCAGGTCTTCCCGGCCCTTGAAGGGGTCAACAAATGCCCCGTAATTATCTTTGTTCAGGCTGATGGCCATGGCATTGATGGTAAAATCGCGCCTGTTCTGGTCGTCTTCCAGGGTACCGTCTTCCACCACCGGTTTACGCGAATGGCTGCGGTACGACTCCTTGCGGGCCCCCACAAACTCCAACTCCATGGCCTGCCATTTCACCAGGGCGGTGCCAAAGTTTTTAAATACGGCCAGTTGGCTACCGGGCAGCTTTCCGGCCACGGCTTCCGCCAGGGCAATGCCACTGCCCAGGGTAACAAAATCTATGTCTTTGGAAGGCCTTTTAAGGATTAAATCGCGCACATAGCCACCGATAATATAGGTTTCCTGTCCCAATTCCCCGGCCGCAGCCGTTACGGCCGGCAGGGCCGGAATTGATTTTAGTTCTTCTGCGGTAATTACGGTTGCCATATTGTGCAAAAATAGCACAATTAGCCATCAGTTTGCCAAAGAAAAGGCGGCTCAGTTTTTACGGAAAATGCCCGCCCCGAAGTTGGTTTTCTTGTTAAAGGTAGGGCATGGCAGTACCTGGTTCTTGCGTTTTACCCTGCGCGGGTGCGCCACCAGGCTGAACTCATACTGTAAGGATACTTCGTGGGCCCCCCCGGAGCGGGCCGAGAGCTCGGAAATCGTGAAATCGTAACTATAGCCAAATTCAAAATAGTCAAAAATCAATCCCATCGAAAAAATCAGGGATTCATTACTATTGCCGCCATTGGCACTTTTCATGAAGGGCACCCCACGGTACCACAGCCCTACCACTACCGGGGCTACAAGGTACTGCATACCTACATCCAATTGGTGCACGCCCCCCTGATAACGGTAGATAAAGGATGGCGCCAGGGAAGAGACCATCTTCGAACGGTATTTATCCCCATAGATGGGCAAGCGCGTGCCGCCATGTACCACAATCCGCATCGGCCACTTGGCCTCAGCATCAATTAACGAAACGTTGGGCTCATTCAACTGAAACACCGATGCCCCAAACCATGTTTTGGCATTATACACCAGTAGCCCCGCTCCCGTGTCGAAAAACTGGATATTATTCAGTTTGCCCACATTAGGGTCTTGCGAAGGCGGTAAATTTCCCTGGCCGAAGTCAAGCTGATCGCCAAAAAGCAGTTTATTGGCATCAAACGATTGCAACGAGTAGCCAAAATAAATGCCCGGTGACAACACCCAGCCGTTGACGATCACCTTATAGGAATAATTAAAGCGGGCGGTAGTATATCTGAGGCCTGCCGAGCCGGCCTTATCGGTAAGTACCTGGATGCCAAAACCGGAACGTAACTCCGGGCGCCAGAAATCGTAGGAAAAGGCCATGGTTTGATACGCCTGGGGCAAGTTTGGCCATTGGATACGGCCATTGAAAATAACCCTGTGCGCCTCCACCGAGCCCGTGTAGCCGGGGTTTACCATCAGCGGGGCAGCATAGAATTGCGAAAACTGCGGATCGATTTGCGCCTGTGCCCATGACACCGGCAACAGCCCTAGTAACAAGATAATTATTCGCTTCGGCATCATCTCAAATATAATCATATTTTATCTTATCAAAGTTACATCGCCTGTAATCGTGGTCTGCTGGCCCGAAACAAACACCAACTCCAGTTTATACACATAAACCCCTACCGGATACAATTTTCCGGAAGCATCACGCCCATTCCAGCCAATATTCTGGTTGGTACTCTCAAACAGCAGGTGGCCCCAGCGGTCGAAAATCTGCATATTAAAGCCATCCTCACGTACGCCTTTTATTCTGGGCAGGAACACACTGTTGCTGCCCGGGGCGCCCGGAGGGGCCGGGGTAGAAGAGCCATCGCCCGTACCCGGGAAGAAGCCGTTGGGTATATCCGCGGTACCGGCTTCAACAACCTTCACCGCTTTTTCTATCTCAAAGGTATCGCTGCAGGTAGTAGCGGTATTGATAGCCACCAGGCTGATATCATAAACCCCGGCCGACTCATACTTAAACTGCGGTTCAAATTCTTCGGAATCAATAGCGCCATCGCCATTAAAATCCCATTCAAAGGCATCGGCCAACGAACTCAGGTTACTGGTAAACAGTAGCTGATCGGGCAGGTAAACCGTTTCCGGGGTTACGGTAAAGGAGGCCGTAGGCAACTCATATACCTCAATTAATGCCAGCTTGGTTTCGGTATCTACTACGCCCAATGGGTTGCTGCCCGAAAGGCTAACGTTGATCCTGCCGGCTGTATAGAAAGTAAATGACGGGTTCTCCAGGTTTGAGGTACCCAACAGCGTACCCCGCTCATTGGTGAATTCCCACACATAGGTGGCGGGGTCAACCGAAGTGGACAGGTTGGTAAAGGTAACCGTCAGCGGACGGCAGCCTTCGGTGATATCCACGCTGAAATCAACCTCCGGCAGCACCGGTTCTACGGTAATGGTTTCAGTCATCTCGGAAGTACAGTTACCGGCCGGATCGGTGATGGTTAATTTAAGCTGATACTGCCCGAAGGTCGCATACGTATGTGATCCCGGGTCAACATCGGTCGTGGTTGTACCATCGCCCCATTCCCAAACGTGGTCCCAGGAATTTTTGTTCAGGGTATTGTTGGTTACGGTAATCGTGGCATTGGTTACCGGTAGGGTGGTGGCCGGGGACACGGTAAAGTCGGCCACCAGTTCGGGGTGGACAATTACCTCGGTAACTATTTCATCACCACAACCATTCCTGTCACCCTGATAAACGATTTCGTACGTTCTGGAAGCCGTAGAAGTATTGGACAGCACGAAGGAAGCAAAATACGTGTCCGTAACATCATTCTCATCGGTAGTACCTTTTTCCCTCCAGAACCACTTATTGGTTAATACCCCTTGCGAAGTGTTTTCAAAGGTAACCAACAGCGGGCTGCAACCCTCGGTTGTGGTGGTGCTGATGGCCAGGTTGACCCCGGCCCGGATGGTGATAAATTCCGTCATCGCCTGGGTGCAAACAACCGCCCCATTGGTACGTTGGGCCGTTAATATAACATTGTAAGATATATCGCTGACGGTAGAATTATTAACAAACGTATGGGCTACCGTGGCGTTGCTGGTGACTTCCTCCGGTGATCCATCGCCCCAGTTCCAGGTATATTGCGTGCCCGACTGGATATTATTGTTGGTAAAGGTCACCACCAGGGGCGTACAATCATCGGTTATATCGGCCGTAAAGTCAGCTATCGGGTTTTCTACCGTTACGGTAACGGTTTGGCCGCTCAGTGTTTGCGAGCAGCCATTTACATCCAATACACTCTTCAACTCGTAGGTGGTGGTTGCCGTTAAGTTGTTGACCGCAATAAAATGGGTATTGGCAATATTGGATACGGTAAAATCGGTAGTACCATCACTGTACACAATTTCAAAGGGCGCCACCCCTACCGGCATGGTAAAGCTCAGGATGGCTGAGCCGTTCATGCACACCACAGGGTTATCCACCGCAATGGTACCCTCCGGTAACGGATCGACAAATACCGTCACAATTACCGGGGTGCCAAGGCAATTATTCGTGCCGGTCCTTTCCGGGGTAATGGTATAGGTAGCCGTTTGCCTGCTACCGGTTGTGTTCATCCAGGTGTCAGTAATTGGTGCTGACGAAGCGGTAGTGCGGGCTGCACCTCCGGTAAGCCCAGGATCAGACACCGTAGGTGCCGGCCAGGTAAATTCGGTGCCCGCCAGCGTATTGCTGGTGGTAATGGTATAATTCAGGGCCGTGCCACTACACACCTGGTCGAACTGGCCGGGGGCTACCTGCGGCAGGGGTTCTACGGTAACATCCACATCTACGCTGCTGCCGGTACAGCCGGCATTGCTGGCGGCAGCCGAAGCCACCGGGGTAATGGTGTAACGTACTACCGCATCTACGTTGCCGGTATTCACCAGGTTATCCTGAATAACGTAACCGGTTGGCAGGAAGTTTAAGGCCGGAATGAAGCCGGAGGCCGTGCCGGAAATAACACTGGCCGTAACATTATAAGTGACGGCCCCGGCAGAGGGTACTGTAGGCGTGTTCAGGGTGATATTGGTCAAATCGCTACTGCAAATGGTGGGGCTGGCATTTACCGGGGCGGCTACAATATCCGGCTCCACGGTGAGCACGATAAACTCAGCCGGGCCGGCACAGCTTGGCACAGCCGTAGAATTGGGCACTACTTCATAGGTTACGGTGAGTGGCCCGTTGGTCGGATTGGTGAACTGGTCGCTGGCGATATACGTGTCCGGCACATTGTTGGCCGGAGTGGCCTCGGTAACCACCACTAATCCTGCTGCCCTGTTTACTGTAACCAGGTTATAATCGGCAACCGGGGCAGAGCCGGCCTCTGATGACAAGATGATGCCGGAAACACCATTGCTGCAGACAACTTTATCCAGGTTGGGTTCAACGGCCGGGGCCGGGTTAATGGTGAAAATCACATCTACTTCATCACCCTTACAACCAGCCGTTACCGGTTGAATTTTATAGGTTACATTCCTGACCACATTGGTGGTATTGGTAAAGATATCGTTGAATAGCGCAGTGGCCGGTTGGCCGGGGCCGATAGCGGCATTGGAACCTCCGGGAACCAGGCCGGGGTCGATGGTGATATTGTTAATATCGTAGGCATCGGCCGCCACCGAGCCGGTAGCTACCCCCAGGGTAATGCCGGAAGGCACATCACTACAAACCGGTGAAGGGCTTAACGCAGGGTCTAAAACGGGCTCGGGGTTAACCGGTACCTTGATAATAAAATCGGCACCCGTACAAGCCGGAGTAGAGGCCGAGGTAGGGGTAATCGTGTACTCTGCTTCGATAGTGGCACTGGTAGTATTGGTCAGTATCTCATTGATCAGACCGGTACCGGCACCGGCACCTCCGGTAAGGCCAAAGTAACTGGCCGTCCAGGTAAATGTATTACCGGCAATATTGGTAATGTAGGCATCAGGGTTAATGCTAAAGGCCTCATCGGAACAAACATCAGCAATAGTTGAGGCAGCACCTACCGGCTCCGGGTTAACCGTGATAATGATATTTTCAACGGCCCCCTGGCATGATTTGGCATTACTGGTAGCAAAGTACGAATAGGTTACCGTGGCCGTACCCGAAGAAACATTAACAATATTGTGCGGATAAGGCTTCGTGCCATCGTTATCGCCCACCACTACACCAGAAACGCTACCGGTAATGTTGGTGATCGTCCAGCTAAAGGTAACATCCCCCACAGCAAAATTGCTCAATGTAGGCGATAGGGTCAGCGGGTCGTTGGAGCAAATAGTTTGCGAGAACGGATTAATTACCGGCTGCGGGTTGATAGTGAAAGTAACCATAAAATCGCTGCCCGTACAACCTGCACCAAAGCCCTCGGGAGAGATGGTATAGGTAACATTAATGGGGTTCGCAGTAGTATTGGAATAGGTGTAGGTAATGGGCAAGGTAGAGGCCACCGTCCTGTCCGGTTCGGCCGGCATATCCACCGGGTTAGACGACACTACGGTGTAACTAAACTTGCCGGCTACCCCGTTGCCCAACAGGTCAATATTGTCGGCCTGGATATCATAATTTAAGGCCACTCCGCTACATTCTTCCTGGGTATCATTAGCCCCTTCCGGCCCGGGCTGGATGGTAAAGACAACATTAAAGGCGTTGCCCGCACAACCGGTAGCTTTGTCGTAAGGTGTGACCACATACGTAATCACCGCATCGGTGGCTGTGCTGTTGTTATAGGCATCACTAATCGGGGCATCGCTGGCCACCGTCCGGTCGGGGGCAGGCGGCACACCACCATTGTTGGAAGATACCGTATAAGTAAACTCACTGTTGATCCCATTGGTAATGTCGGTATTCAAATCATGATTAAGGGTAACCCCGCCACACTGGGTTTCGGAATAATCGGCCCCGGCCGGTTCTACCTGAATGGTAAACACTACATCAAAAGGTGCCCCCTGGCAATTATTGGCCGTACTGTAGGGGGTAATGGTATAGGTGATGTTGGCATCTGTAGTTGAGGTGTTGGTATAGGTATAGTTAATCGGGGCAGATGAACGTACCGTACGGTTAGGCTCGGGGTTGACCAACGGGTTATCCGAACTCACCGTAAAGGTAAAGTCGCTGGCAACCATATTTCCCAAAACATCAATGTTGGCCGTTTGGATATTGTAGTTGATCGGATCATCACTACAAACAGTTTGTCCGTCAATATCGCCACGGGGTTCCGAATAAATAACAAAATCAACCGTAAAGTTATTCCCCTGGCAATCGGTTACAAAATCATAAGGGGTAATGGTGTAGGTTATCGTAACATCTGAACCTGTATTATTCGCATAAGCATCGGTAATGGGGGCCGTACTTTTCACCGTTCTGTCTTTACCGGCCGAAGGCACGTTGGTTTCATCAGACGAAGCCACCGTATAGGTGAACGTAGAGAGCAAACCGTTACCCGGGCCGTTGATATTAAGGGCCTGTATGTCATAAGAAAGGGCATCGCCACTACATTTATTATAGGCCACGTTGGCATCGTTGGCACCCACCGGTTCCGGGTTAACCGTTACCACAATGTCAAAACTCGCCCCCACGCAACTGCCGTTATAAGGCGTGACCGTATAGGTCACCGTGGACGAAGCATTGGTCACATTGTTGAAAACATCGCTGGCAATCAGGTTCACGTTCGTGAACCCCGTACCCGTGGTGGGCGTGCCCGTCAGCCCGGAACCTACACTCGCAGACACATCAAAACTGGTGATCGGAAGACCGTCATCATCA
>JALSJF010000026.1 GCA_026989505.1 Cyclobacteriaceae bacterium | reverse complement strand
ATTTGATTGAAATTGTAAAGGAAAATATTAAAATTATATTGGACTTAGAATGATAATTACGCAGTACAACAACGGCCAAATAGAAATGGCGGCTAAATTGTCTTCTGACTATTTAGGGTTATTAACTAACTTTATCACGGCCGACAATTAAGCTGGTGGAAAGCCCGCCACTTTTTTTTGTTCGAGACCGTTGTGCGTCAGCTAATAAAGAACCAAATGAAAATTATAATTTCAGAAACAAGAGAAATAAAACCGGAAAAAACTCCTAAATTACAACTAGTAAATGCAACTTTTCGGTGGACAAACAGCCTTAGCCGAAAGACGCAGGAGGGCTTTTAAAGCTTAAATCTGCACAATTCGCAGCCGCCACCATTTTTTTATTTTCACCTTGTCGCGCTTGGCAAAGGTAAACAGGGCCCCGGTGCCAATAAGTAGCACCGAGGCCGTGGTAACCCCGGAAGATACAGTATAGCTGCCTCCCTGCACCACCGATTGGTTTATGGCATCAATGGCAAACAGGCCTGCCCCGGCAAGCATCAGCAAGGGCCCCGAGTATCTCAAAAAACCACCCTTCTTATTCAGGTTGATGGCCTTTATACTACTCAGGCGGATTTCTTCAGCCTCTGTGATCAGGGTACTGTCACCAAAATCCACAATCTGTAGCGGGGTATAATAAGCATCGTTATCCAGCTTCACCAGCACTATCTCGCCTTTGTAAAATTCAAATCGTTTTTTGGTGCCCATTTTTTCCAGCACCATAAACGATTGGGCCGCTGCCGTGAACGACATTGCCCAAAGAAGAAAAAATACCGGAACCTTATAGCGCATACATAACGTTTAACCCTCGATCAGCGGCAGTTTTTTTACGCCCGCTTTTAGTTTTCTTTTTCTTACCGCCACATAAAGGGTGGTGCCCGGCTCTGTATAAGCTGTTTTTACATAGCCCAGGCCAATGCCGGTCCCCAATACCGGTGACTGGGAGCCGGAGGTAACCCGGCCGATTACCTCACCGTTGCCGTTTTCCAGGGCATAACCCTGGCGGGGGATACCGCGGTCTTCCATGACAAAACCTACCAGCTTTTGGCTTACGCCATTTTCTTTTTGCCGCTTTAAAGCCGCGCTGTTGGTAAACTCCTTGGTAAACCTGGTAATCCAGCCTAAGCCGGCCTCAATAGGGGAGGTGGTGTCGTCAATATCATTGCCATAGAGGCAAAAGCCCATTTCCAGGCGCAGCGTATCCCGGGCGCCCAGGCCGATGGGTTTGATGCCCGCGTCCTGGCCGGCTGCAAAGATGTTTTGCCAAACGGTGGCGGCATCGGCATTTTTTACATACAATTCAAAACCTCCGGCCCCGGTATAGCCGGTGGCTGATATAATTACCTCATGCCCCCCGGCAATAGCGCCTACGGTAAAATGGTAGTATTTGATACTGCCCAGGTCCACATCCGTAAGTTTTTGCAGTACGCCTGTGGCCTTTGGCCCCTGCACGGCAAACAGGCAGTATTGGTCGGAGGCGTTTTCCATTTCCACCCCCAAATCGTTGTGGCGGCTCAGCCAGTCCCAGTCTTTTTGCTCGTTGGCCGCATTTACCACCAGCATATAATGGTTTTCGGCCAGCATATACACAATCAGGTCATCCACAATACCGCCTTCCTCATTCGGCAGGCACGAATACTGCGCCCGCCCCGGGTAGAGTTTGCTGGCATCGTTGCTGGTGAGTTTCTGGATCAACGCCAAGGCCTGCGGGCCTTTCAGGAAAAATTCCCCCATGTGCGATACATCAAATACGCCCACCCCCTGGCGTACGGTCATGTGTTCTTCTATGTCCGAAGCGTAGCGTACAGGCATGGCGTAGCCGGCAAAAGGGGTCATCTGCCCCCCGGCCGCTACATGAATATCATTTAAAATCAGTTTTTTCACCTCCATAAGTGCATATAATAACCTGCTGCAAATTAAACTATTTTGCCATTGATTATTGCTTGAATTTTAAGAAATAACGGCTGGTATTAGTTTGCAGCAGGCCGGGGCGTGGTGGTTTTTACCATTTGCAGGATTTTTTCGATCACCTCATCGTTGCGCAGGATGCGGGTGTGGCCCAACCCTTTGGTAAAAATAGTTTTGGCGGCCGGCATGCGTTCTTTCATTATGGCCGAATGGGAGATGGGCACATCCTTGTCGTTTTCATCATGAACCAGCAGCAGACAGTTGAGCTTGATGCGCTTGATGATTTCACTGGCGCTCATATACTCAAAGGCAATATTGTACTTCACCAGGATTTCCTTGAGGAAGCGTTTGCCGGTTTCGGGGGAAGCGTTTATTTTTTCCTCAAACTGTTTAATGATGTCCCCGGCAATGGTGGGCGTGGCAATCAGCACCACATTGTCGATAGCCAGGCCGCGGTCAATGGCATTGAGAATGGTAATCCCCCCGAAGGAGTGACCGATGGCACACTGGATAGCACCGTATTTTTCTGCGATAAAATTAATGGCTTCGGTAAATTCCAGGATATTGGTTTTACGGCCTGCCGAGGCGCCATGGGCCGGGCCGTCAAAGCCTACTACATGGTAACCACGCGCTACCATGGCCTCAATTAGTTTGTAAAACTGCCCGGCCCGGCCC
Organism: Cyclobacteriaceae bacterium; assembly: GCA_026989505.1. Classification (GTDB taxonomy): domain Bacteria; phylum Bacteroidota; class Bacteroidia; order Cytophagales; family Cyclobacteriaceae; genus S012-113. The sequence goes on along the minus strand of JALSJF010000026.1, from coordinate 29,327 downwards.
ATCCAGCCATGCACCACAATAGCCAACGGTTTGCCGGGCTCACCCCAGGAATAAAACTGGGTGCGTTTGCCCCGGATTTTGGTAGCGAACAAAGTGGCCTGGCGCAAAACCGGCAGTTCCCGTTCCGGGGCCTTATAGCGGATGGGGATAAAAAACAGATGAAAAGCCATCTTAAAGGCAATGCCGGGCATGGTACGCTCCATGAAGGGGTAAACCCTGCGCAGGATGCGTAAAGGCAGTGGATTGCCGATGGATTGGGTGTTGTTCTTATTCATTAGCGACCGCTTGGTTTGTTTTAAGGGTGAGGATAGAATTGTTAATGGTCGTTTTCAGGTATTTGATGGCTGTAGCTACCGGGGCCGGATCATTATTTACCCGCGACATTATCAGGGCGCCTTCCATGGTCAGGATGATCAGCGAGCTCAGTTCTTCGCTTTTGGTGGCCAGCTTAAACTCTCCGCTTTCCTTGCCTTCGTCTATCTTTATTTCAATATAACGCTTGAGCGTATTGATGGCCTCCCGGGCACGTTGCGTTAGTTCGGGGTGCGAATGCGTAGCGTCAACAGCCGTGTTAAAAATGGGGCAACCACCGGCAGCAACAGGGTCTTTATAAAAGGAAGCAAACACTTCCAGGATGGCGTAAAGCTTTTCCCGGCTGGTGGTGGCCTTCTCCAGCGCCTCCCTGAAGCGCGCCAAAATCAGGTTAAACGAATAATCAAAAGCGGCAAAGGCAATTTCATCCTTGTTGTTGAAATAGTTGTAAATACCGCCTTTTTTCAATTGGGTGGCATCCATTATGTCCTGCAATGAGCAGCCATGATAGCCCCGCATGTTAAATAACCTGGCCGATGCCGCGATGATTTTGTTTTCTGTAACCTTGCCCATTTCAGACCGTTCGGTCTGTAAAGGTAGTGATTTATTTTTAAACCAGGGAAAAGTTAAAATTTACTTCACTTATAGTGCCCCCGTCATGGTGATAGGTGCGCTCGGTTACCTGTACTGTGTTAGCCTTGCTTTTAAGCAAGACGGTAGTGTTACGGGTGCCGTACCCCGGCATTTCGATGAACATCGATGACAATAGTTTTTCTTTTTCATATCCAATGCCGGTATCGGGCAACAGTTCATCTGCGGCCAGGGTTTTATCGTGCATAAAATCAAGCAATTCCGCTACCCGGAAACTATCCCGGTTGATAATCTCCTTAAACTTTTCTTTCCCCCGCACCACTTTTGGCCATTTATCGTCAAGCAGGGCATTGCTCAGGCCATACAGCCCCGTGCCCAATTGGTAAATCTTATGGCTTTGGTTGGCATAATACCAGGGGTCGTCTAAGGTGCCCAGAATAATATTATAGCCGTTGTATTGGGCGCTACTACTGTGCAATGCCTGCAGGTAACCGGCAGGGGCAAACTCTCCGGTCAGGTAATCAAGCACCAGCTTGCCCCGGGAGGGGGCGTTAGGCTTATTCCCGGCCCCATCGCGGTAATTGGTGAGCAGGGCGAAATAGCCGTTTCTGGTTACCCCCAGCCAGGTGCCGCCCCCGGTTAAATCCTTGCCAGCCAAAATATGCGGGTAATCGGGCCAGAACCTCATGGGGGCAGCCGGCCGGTCAAAAAATTCATCCCGGTTGGCCGCTATAATCAGCGGGTACTCAGGGTGCTGGTTGAACGACAGAAAAATCAGGCACATCTTACTTTTTTAACCTGATTAAGCCTAATTTAAGCAATAACGTTCCCAGCGCCAGCAAAACTACCAGTGCTGAGCTCAGGATGGTTACCGTATTGCCGTAGGCATACACCTTGGGTTTAAAACGGAAAGTGATTTCATGCTCACCGGCCGGCACTTCCAGGGCGCGCAGCACATAATTAGCGCGCAGGATTTCCACCTCCCGGCCGTCAAGGGTGGCTGTCCATCCTTCGGGGTAATAGATTTCAGCAAATACCACCAGGGCCGCTGCCGAAAGAGAGGCCCGGTAATGAAGTACATTGGGCTGGTAGCCGGTAAGGATAACCTGGCCCTGGCCGCTGAACGTTGTTTGCCCGACCGTAAATTTCGATTGGTCAATTACGGCAGTGGTTTTGGTATCAACCTCGCAGGTGGCGGCCAGTTCCTCATCGGGGTTATTGACCAGTTGCACCGTTTTTACCGGCCAGGCGTTACCGTTAGCGTAAGGATTGGGGATGACCGCCTGTGCAGAAGGCCCGGCTACGAGGTATCGGGTGTTCAGCATATTGATAACCCCCATTTTGCCGGCTTCGGGGAGGGTGCCCTCACTGCGCAGGCTGGCAATTACTTCCTGGTGCTCATTGCCGAGGCACCGGTCAATCAAATCCTGATAGCGCCTTAGCTTGGCCCCATGATAACCGCCTAACGATTTATGGTAATAGCTGGTACGGGCATCATTCCAGGGGTTGACCAGGTTAAACACCCGGTAAGCCAACGACTTGTCCTTTAAAATTTCTTTATCTGCTTCGGTGGCGGCAAAATGGGCCCGTTTATTGTTCCGGGTAAACTTGCTTTCGTCCAGGTAACGTTTATCTACGGTCCACATATCGGTCAACACCAGGAAGATGAGAATAAAGGTGGCTGCCGGTAATTTTAATTTTTCTTTCAGGGCCGCCCAGACCACCCCGGCCGCCAGCAGGACAAAAACGAATGTCCGCAGGGCATCGGCCTGTAATAAAGCTTTACGGTCAGCCTGTAAGGGGGTAACCAGCCATTCGGGCAGGCGGCTGTCAATAGCCCCGGCAAAGCTGAACATGCCGGCCGCCATGGCCAGCAGCAGGCTCAGCCCTCCGGTAGCCCCCAGGGCTATGGCCAATTGTTTTACCGTTTGTTTGTTAAGGCCTTGCCTGAACAATTTTTCCAGGCCGGTAAACCCCAGCAGGTTCATTAGTAAAATACTGATGATCAGCACAAAAGTTACCGAGCGGAATTTATTATAGCCGGGAAAATAATCGAACATCAGATAATTAAAACTGCTGAAATTACTCCCCCAGGAGAGCATAATGCTTAGAACGATTAAAGGCACTGTCCAGGCCAGGGTACGCTTATCCACTAACATCAGGCTGAGGACAAACAGGAAGCAGGTGATAGCCCCGGCATAGTAGGGGGCGGTATTGGGCTGGTCGCCCCAGTAGGTGGGCATAGCGCTGATTTGCTGGGCCAGTTGGTTTTCGGGTACCCCGTTTTGCCGCATAAACTCAGCCACATGCGAGTCAGCGGCCAGGGGTTGTTGCACCGAACCGCCCAGAATATTGGGGATCATCAGGGTCATGGGCTCAAAAATGCCGTTGCTGTACTGAAAAGCGTAGGCTTTGGACAGGCCGGCCGCATCATCACCGGGGGTTTGTTTAAGTTCTGACTTACCGCGGATGGAATATTTGGCGTATTCCAGTGTTGACATGAACGGGCCGATAAACGTGCCGAGGGCCAGCAGGGCGGCCAGCAGCAGGGCAGCCCCGGTCTTGAGATAGGCGACATAGGCTTTTTTACGGACAGCCACGATGCCGGCTACCACGATATAGGCCAGGATAATCAGCGCCAGGTAATAGGTTATTTGCAAATGGTTGGCGTGCAGTTGCAAGGACAGCGCCAGGGCCGTGAGGGCCAGGCCGCCCGGGCGTGAGCGGGTGAAAGCGAGGTGTACCCCCGCCAACACCAGGGGCATATAGGCAATGGCGGTAATACGGGCATTATGGCCGGCCCCGAGGCCGATAATATTAAATGAGGACAGGCCAAAAGCCAGGGCCCCGGCTATGGCGAGGTACGGCCTTACCCCGAAGGTGAGCAGGAGGATGTAAAAGCATAAAAAAGCAATAAACACAATTTTTACCGGGTGTGGCAGGCCCAGGGAGATGATGCTTTGGACGGTGGTAAGTATGCCAATCCCCCATTTGGTGGTAACGAGGTAACCCGGCATGCCGCCAAACATGCTGTTGGTCCACAGGGCTTCCGCACCATGTTGCTGGCGGTAATCGAGTAGTTCTTTGGCCCCGCCTTCCCATTGCAGGATGTCGTGTTGGTTGAGTGCTTTGTGTTCAAAAAATACGGGTTTGAAATAGGCTACCGTTATCAGTAAAAAGATGGCGACCGCTATCAGGTGGGGCAGGATTTGCTCTTTGAAGTTAATCTGGCGCATAAATATCGGATTATTATGCTGCTAATATCTTTAAACCGGAGCGTTTTGGAAAACTATTGCCGGATTTGTTGCATAAAATCCTGCTTAGGTCTTGTTTATTGGGATAGATTCATTGGCCATTATTATTTGCGCGGAAGCCATATTTATCCGGCAGATTCATCCCTGCCTGAGTAGTTCTGCATGGGGGATAACCACGCTATAGCCAAGTGACGAAAAGTATTTTATGCCGGGGAATATTCGGATGGCATGGCCAGCTGGTAATTATCCGGAACAGGCAGATTATTATAATTGAAAAAATTTAGCGTTATTTACAATGTGGTGGCAGCATGCTGCTGAAATAGCAAAGAAGAAAAAGTGTTGACAGTATTGGGCAATACATAGTCAGAAGATACATTAATGAAAAAGCGATACCTGTTTATTTTATGTCTTGGAGCATTATGCCTGGCCTGCACGGATAAGTTGGATGACGCCATAGCCGTTGTTAAGGAAGAAGGCACAGCCACGGTGATGATCAGTGGTGACATTACAGACACCCTGGAATATAGCTGTGAATTTGAGTATGTAATAGATGCGACAAGTTCATCCTCATCCTTGGATATTACGATGAATAATTTTACAGACCCCGTTACACTACTGGGGGTTTTCCTAAAAGATTACAATAGTGCTTCCGGGTTTGTGGAAGGGGTTGACTATTACGGTACTGATGACCCAAATATTACAGCCGTGTTTGTAACCCCGGATGGGCATTTTAATACAGACATATCGGATAGCCTGGCCACCAGGATTGTATTGGAGCAGATAACAGACACCAGGATTACCGGGAATTTTGAATTTCGCCTGGTAAAATTCAACCCGCCTGTACAAAGGATAAACATTGTCGGCAATTTTACCGGTATAGGCAAAACGCAACGGAAATAAAAAACGCAGCCTAACTAGCCCCTATTCGTACAACTGCCTCCCCCGCAGGTACAACCGCTACAAGGCGAACTGTTTAGGTCATCAAAATGGTTTTTGGTTTTCATTTTACGGGCGATAAGCTGTACGGCCACCCAGCCGGCACATAACAGGGTAATAAATACTATAGGTACCAGATATTGCAGCATAGTCGTTACGCGCTAAACAGGCCGGCAAAACCCATGAAGGCCATGGAAATTATGCCGGCAATAATCAAATTTAAGGCAGTTCCTTTAATTAATTCCGGGATATTTAAAATTCTTGTTTCTTCCCGGATACCGGCCAGCAACACCAGCGCCAGGGTTACCCCGCCTCCGGCTCCGAGGGCATATACCATGCCTTCCACAAAACCGTAGCCTTTGTTGGTAGAAAACAGGGCCAGCCCCAGAATAGCACAGTTGGTGGTAATCAGGGGCAGGAAGATGCCGAGGGCGCGGAACAGGTCGGGACTGAGCTTTTTAATGGCCATCTCCACAAACTGCACGGCACTGGCAATTACGATAATAAAGCTTATCAGCCGCAGGTAGGGGGCGTACACCAGCACCCAGGTGTTGAGTGCATAGGCGCTTACAGCCGTTATCAGCATCACAAATATATTGGCCAGCCCCAGGCGAAAGGCGGTTTCGAGCTTGCCCGACACCCCGAGGAACGGGCATAGCCCGAGAAAGTAGGAGAGGGTAAAATTATTTACCAGCAGGGCCGAGACAAAAATCCAGATTAAATCACCCATAATGCCATCAGTTTGTTAGTTCGGTTGTTGCTTTTGCCGGTTGCCGTTCTTTTTTCTTTTGCGCATACCAGTTGAAGCCCAGTAATAAAAACCCGAGCATAAAAAACCCTCCGGGCGGCAGGATCATCACCACCCAGGGTTCAAAACCTTCGCCAAACAAGGGGATAGTAAACAATGCGCCACTGCCCAGTATTTCCCGCGGGATGCCGATGCATAACAGGGCGAAAGTGAAGCCCAGGCTCATGCCCAGGGCATCGAGGATAGACAGCCCCACAGGGTTTTTGGAGGCAAAGGCCTCCTGGCGGCCCAGGATCAGGCAGTTAACCACAATCAGGGCAATGAAGGCCCCCAGTTCTTTGTGGATTTGCGGGGCAAATGCTGCCAGCAGGAAATCCACTACGGTAACAAAAGTGGCAATGATGATAATGTAGGCCGTTATCCGTACCTGTTTGGGGATGACCGACTTTAAGGACGACACCAGCATACTGGAGCTTACCAGCACAAAAGTGGTGGCCAGCCCCATGGCCAGGCTGTTTATGGCGGTATTGGTTACCGCCAGGGCCGGGCACATACCCAACACGGCCACAAATACCGGGTTTTCTTTCCACAGCCCCTTTAAAAACTCCTGGGCGTTTGGCGTTTTGTTTTCCAGCTTACTCATGTTTTTGCGAAAGGCTTAAATTATTTTGTTCGATATAGTCATCAATACTTTGCTGCCACCTTGCCATGGTATTGTTCAGCAGGCGTACCACGGCTTTGGAGGAGATGGTGGCCCCGGTGATGGTTTCCACTTCGTTAGGGTGCTGCCTGGCGCCTTTTTTTACCGGTACAATTTCCGGCTCCACGGCCAGGGCTGTAAAATTGGTCTGGAAATCGGCATCCTTAAATATTTTATCTCCTAATCCCGGGGTTTCCTTGCTTTCCAGTACTTCAAAACCAATGATTACTTTCCTGGTGCCGTCATAACCGAAGATGGTGGCGATAATATCCTGAAATCCGGGCTCACTGCCGGGGATAGCAAAGCCTACCAGCTCTTTGTTTTTATTGTAGCCGGCATAAATCAGCGGCACATCCTTGTCGGATTCCTTTTTGGCCTTGTCGTCCGGTTCATACTTCACCAGCCGGCCTTCTTTAACCGTCAGCGGGGTGTAGGTGTCGCAGGCGGGCAGCACCTTGAAGATGGCCCGCTGGATGGCCGCTTCTTTATTGGCGCGGATGATGGGGTCGGTATAGATAAACGTAGCCACCAGAATAATACCGGAGATAAAGCCGGCTATACCCAGGGCCAGGATGAGTTTGAAGGAGCTGGGTTCGGGTTCTTCAGGAACAGGTGGGATAATAGGTTGCCCTTCTTTCTTATTCATTTTAGTTGGTATATCCATATGTCCTGATTCTGGTAAACTTATTAAGCAAGGGGGTAGCTGCGTTCATCAGCAAAATAGCATACATCACCCCCTCGGGCAAGCCGCCCCAAAGGCGGATAAGGACCACCAGTACCCCGATGCCGATGCCAAATATCCAGGTGCCTTTAGGGGTGATGGGTGAAGTAACCAGGTCGGTAGCCATGTACACCGCCCCTAAGAGCAGGCCACCGGAGAGTACCATGAAGACCGGTGACGGGTAAATTTCCGGGTTGACAAGGTGAACTATGCCGGAGAAAACCACTACCGTAAGCAGGATGGCCAGGGGAATGCGCCAATCGATTATTTTCTTCAGTAGCAGGAATACCCCCGCCAGAAGCAGCAGCAGGGCACAGGTCTCACCGAGGGAACCACCGGTAGCGCCCAGCAGCAGGTCCAGGCTATCGGTGGGTAGGTGGTCGAACTTCATTCGGGCCAGTGGGGTGGCGCTGGTAACGGCATCCACATTAGTACCCTGAAAAAACGGCAGGGCGCCATTGGTGCCCCGCAGGCTGAAATAACGGCCATCGGGTGGCGACCAGGTGGTGATAGCCGTAGGAAAGGCCGCCTGCAGGAAAGCCCGCCCCAGGAGTGCCGGATTAAAAATATTCTGGCCAAGCCCGCCCCACATTACCTTGCCCAGGGCAATGGCCACGAAGCCCCCGATAAAGACCATCCATAACGGGAAACCGGGTGGCAGGGTCAGGGCCAGCAACAGGCCGGTAATTAAGGCGCTGCCATCTTTTAAGGTGGCGTACCGTTGTCCCGGCTTGTTAAACAGCCATTCGGTAAACAGGCAGGAGAAAACCGCAGTTAATATTACCAGCAGGGCCCCCAGGCCAAAATAATAAAGGGCTACCAGAACCACAGGAACCAGGGTATAAACTACCGTCATCATGATCTCAGGCGTGGTATCTTCGGCCTTTAAGAAAGGGGAAGTGGAGACGGAGAGTTTCTTGTTGTAGGGAGTCATTGGGGAGTAGTTTAAAATGCCTTGCCTCCGGTACGGTTAGCAGCTTCCCGGTAGCTGGCGCCAGCACGGGTGCCTGATTTCGTTATTTGGTTTCTAACTACCTGCCTTTCGGTTGTATCTGGCAAAGATGCTGACAAGCGAATTATATTGATAGAAAATTCCTTTGTTCTTACTTTCAACTTTTCAGCAAACGCTTTGTTATCCATCATGTTTGTTTTTTAAGTTTGCTTATCTCCATTTTATATTTTGGTGTCCTTTTTAACTTTGCCCTGCTGTTTTTTCTTTCGCTGCCTTTTCCCTTAAAATACCCTTGGCTACCCGGAAACTCTGTACCAGCGGGATACCCGATGGACACACATAGGAGCAACTGGCGCACTCAAAGCAGTCGAGCACATGGTAGTCAAGCATTTCCTCCCAGCGACCTTTTTTGGCCAGCAGGCCCATCATCGAGGGGTTCAGGTATAATGGGCAGGCTTCTACACAACGACCGCAGCGGATACAGTTATACTCGGTAATATCCTTTACCAGGTCGTTGCCCAGGATAAGGATACCGGAAGTACCTTTCACCACCGGGGTATCCAGTGTTTTCTGCACGGCTCCCATCATCGGGCCACCCAATAAAATGCGGGCGGCATCACCGGTTACCCCGCCCGACCACGCAATAACATCTTTCATGGGCGTGCCGAGAGGTACGAGGATATTGGCCGGGTTTTTTACGGCCGTGCCGGTTACCGTAACGATGCGTTCAATCAACGGTTGCCCCAGGCGAAAATAATCGGCAATAGCTTTCACGGTACCCACATTGGCTACCAGCACACCGAGGTCGAGGGGCAGTTTGCCGTGGGGTACTTCTTTGCCGAGGATGGCGGTAATCATCATTTTTTCAGCCCCCTGCGGGTACTTTACCGCCAGCTGTATTACTTCAACCGGGAAACGGCTGGTGGCGGCTAACTTTTGCAGGGCGGCAATGGCATCGGGTTTGTTTACTTCAATACCGATGAAGGCTTTCCTGGCCTTGATAAACTTGTTGAGGATCAGAATGCCATCGATAATTTCTTCGGGATGTTCTACCATCACCCTGTGGTCAGCGGTGAGGAAAGGCTCGCACTCACAGCCGTTGAGCATAATATAGTCACATTTTTTGTCTTCGGGGATGGCCAATTTCACATGTGAGGGGAATGCTGCCCCGCCCAGGCCCACGATGCCGGCCTCCTGTACCGCATTGATAAACCCTTTGTTATCAAGGGATTCCAGGTCAACAGGAACGGCAGCCATTTTCTGGGTGCTGTACGGGTCGGTCCTGATTTTGATGCCGGGTACCATCTGACCGCTGGGATTGGCAAACAAACCAATCCCGCTTACCTCTCCGTCAACCGGGGCATGCAGGGCCACCGACACAAATCCGGCCGGGCTGGCAATTTTTTGTCCACGGGCAACTTTTTGCCCTTTGGTTACCAGGGGGGTGGAAGGGGCGCCAATATGCTGCCCCAGCGGCAAAATATACTCTTCCACAAAAGGCATCCGCTGGATGGCGCAATGGCTGCTTAAATCCTTGAATTCTTCAGGGTGTACCCCGTGTTTGAAGGTGAAAGTTTTGCCGTTATAGGTAGATGTTGCCATGTTGCCGGTTATCGTTTAGCCATTTTTGCCAGGGTAACAAGTTTTTCTTTTAACCTTTGCCGCAGGATTTCGGTTTGGGCCGCTTCTTTGCCGGCCAGCGCTTGTTCGTACTGTTGTTTTAGCACAGCCGCTTCGCGGGCATATTTTTCTTCCAGTTCACGGGTTACTTCCTGCTTTAGTTTGGCCGGAAATTCGGTTAACAAGCCGGCCAGTTCCTGCCAGGTACGCCAGTTGGCCAGCACCAGTTCCGTCATGGCCACCACCTTGTGGCTTAGGGCATAATACTTCAGGCCGGTGCTGCCGGCCCGCATAATCACCGGTATTTTTCCCTCCCGGTTTGCGGCAGGCAGGGCAATATACTCCGCCACGGGCAGGTTGGCACGGGCTTCGGCAACCTCGTTAAATTCCGCTTGCCAGTCTTGTTGGGTAAAGGCCCAATCGGCCCAGGTGATACGGTAATCCAGGGTTTGTCCTTCGGTGATACTTACTTCTTCCGCTACCCAGTCTTGCCGGTAACTTTCATTGCCGGTAAGGTCAATGGTACCGATAAGATAGTCCTTCTGGCCCGGGTGGTAACGCAGGGCCGGGAAGGTGCGGCTGTTGGCGGCCAGCGCAGCATAAGGGCGCCAGTTAAGGGCGTGACCGGTGTGGTATGCTGCTTTGTTTGCATAAATATTGAATAAAGCCGGGCCGGTACTGCCCAGGCCTTCATACAGGCCGTTAAACAAATGGTTGATAGCATGAAATCCCCCCTGATACACAAACGTGTTTTTGAGGGCGATGGCGCTGATCAGGGCGCTGGTGGTTTGCTGCAGGTGTGCTTGCGGGTTTTTGGCCGGAGAGGCGATATGATCGAAAATGACTACTTTCAAAGGATATTCTTCTGCCAGCAGGTTGTGCAGGCTGCCCCAGCCGGCCTCGTTGAGGTCTTCGCGTTCGGCTATTAACAGGATAGGCGGCATCGCCAGCCGTTCCTCTTCGCTCAGGTCTTGCCAGGTAAGGCCGGCAATGGCCGGGTCATGTACGGCCGGGTCGTACTTGTCGCGGGCTTCCAGGGCCGCCCTGCGCAGAATCTTAAAGTTGTCGAGGAGGTGGCGCAGGTGACCGTAAAACAGCCCCAGGGTCTTTTCCGGGGCCGAACCCTGCCAGTGGATAACCACCGGGGTAGTGAAATTGTTTACCGGGTATTGCCTTGCCCAGGTCAGCGAACTTGCTCCTGCCAGCAACAAGCCGTACCTTGCCCTGCCTACCCCCGTTGGCCCTTCTGCAAGGGCCCATTGCAGGTTTTTCAGGGCATCGATCAGGGCGGCTTTGCGGCTTAAAGGCTCCACCTCAAGCAGGGAACCCTGTGTGGCAAGCTTGCTGACAACTTCCCGGAGTGAAATTTTATCTTTGCTGCCTTCCTGTAAGGCTTCGGCCAGGTTGTGCAGGTTTTCTTTGGGCAGGGCCTTACTGAGCCGGGTATGGATATTTTCCGACAAAGCTGTAATCAGTTCGTTGATTTGCTGTACTTGTTTGATGATTTTCGGCTGAATGACGGCTTCGGTGGTTACCGTTACAATGTGCAACAAAGTTTTATAAGGGCTGTTAAACCCGGAACCGCTGGCCCCTGACATGGTCATGTAGTAGTTGCGGCTGAGCATAAGGGCCGCCAGGCCGTTGTATTCCTTATCGTGAAGCAAACGCGCGATAGTATCCCCGGCCGTGTCGGGCAATTGTTCCCAAAGCCTGAACAGATGGGTTGCCCGGTCAAGGGTTGCGGTTTCCTGCGGCATCATGGTCAGCGCTTCTTCGGGGCAGGTTTCGGCACAAAGGCCACAACCGGTGCAGGCGGACGGGTTTACGGCCAGGGAGAAGAGTTCCCCGCTGCCGGCTTCAATGGCATTAGGGGTAGTAAATAATTTTTCGGTTACGGCTACCGGCAGGGAGGCCAGTTCGGCTGCCACTGCTGTAAATTCATCCTGTACGGCTGCTAATTTGTCGCCTGCCAGCTTCATTTGGGTGGCCAGGCTGGCGAAGGCGGCCGGCAGAAAGTCACTTACCCGGGTAACCTGGGTTTCCGAAATGGTTTTTCCGGCCACCCTGGCCAGGTTTTTCACCATCGGGGTAAGTTTGGTGATAAGCTTGCCTTTGGCGGTTGCCAGGCTAATGCCGGCTGTTACCAGTTGTGTCACATTCAGGGCAACAGGCGGCAGGGCGGCATGCGGGCAGTGCACAAAGCAATCGCCACAGCCCGTACAGTTTTGCGGCAAAAAGACCGGCAGGGCATCGCGTTGGCTGGCAGGGGTAAAAAAGTTAGCGCTGGCTGCCGGGGTTACCGGTAAGGCGGCAAAGGGGTCGGCCACCAACTCATGCGGTTCATGGTGCTGGTAAAAAAAGGCGGTATTATGGTAAAACCTTGCCAACCGGGTGTATGCCGGGCCTCTGTCCTGGTAAGCCCTGACCGCCAGCGGCAGCGCTGGGGTTGTATTGGCTGTTGCTGCAACCCGTGGCCCTTCATCTTCGCCCAAACTTATTTGTTTAAGCTGCGGGTACTGTTTAGCTATTTCCTGTAAAAGTATTTCGTGGGCCGGGTAGTTGCTGCCTGGTTTGGTGAAATCAATACCGAGGTAATATTCTTTTTCGGCCTCCCCGGCTTTCATCCGGGCGATGGCTTTTTCCAGGGCCCCGGCCGTTAATTTTGCCCCGTGTTGGGCGTAGTAAAAGTTGTTGCTGTTGCCGAGGTGATGCCGGATAAAATGGTACAAGGTTGAGCGTTCATGTCCGGGGCCGGCTACATATTCCAACAGGGTAACGGCCGGCTTTTTTTGCAGGATACCGGCCAGGGCTGCCGGCAACGGGTTGAGCAGCACAAGGCTAATTAAACCGGTATCTTTGGCAGCATGTTCAGCAAAAGCTGCGGGCACCCTGCCTCCGGCCGAGATGAGCAAATGGGAAGCTGCCTCGTTTTTCGTTTTCAGGGGGGCTGTTTCAGTGCCGAGGAGCTGGTTAAACTCGGCAAAAGCCTGGTCAATCAGGGCCGGCAGGTGGTCGTAAAAGTATTTTTGGCTGGCCGCGGCTTCAAAGGCTATGGCTTCTCCGTCTTTGGCCGCCCCGAGCATTACCGGCAGGTCCAGCGTAAACCAGTTAGGCACCCGTCTGCGGAATTTGCCGAACAGCATCTCCTGGGCCGGGGTAGGGCTGGGTATCGGGTCATCGGGGTTGCCGAGGTAGTCTACCATCAGCTTATCGGCAGGAATGCAATATTCTGCCGCTGTGGCCGGATAATCAGCGATGACCATGCCGGGAACCAGGGCCAGTTCAGCCACCCGCTGGGCAATAAGGGTGAGGTGTATTTCTTCCTGCAGCGAATGGGCCACCAGTTGGAAAAAACCACTTTCGGCTACCCCCCGGACATTGGCAAAATTATTTTGACAAGCCGTATTACCACTGCCGGTTAGCCGGGCCGAGGTGTTAACTACAAGGGGCAGGTGCTGGCGGGCGGCTGCCAGCAGTTGACTGTAGTTCGCAGTCAGGTGGTGGCTGTCAATATAAGCCGAGCTACGCAAGCCGGTAGCTGCGAGGCCGGTGATAAACGACAGGTCGGAGGTTTCGCGCACGGTTACAGGCCGGAAAAAGAGATTGGTTTGCCTGCCGGCAATACCGATCGTGGAAGCCTGATACCCTTCTCCGGTTTTCTGTGCCAATTTTTCAATTACTTCGTTCATAACCGCAGCTCATTATTGGTAATATACTCCTTTGTCCAGGCTTTCTTCTACTCTGCCGAGGGGCAGGGGTGTTTTTTCCGCAGGGGCAAATTGGTTGTCCCCGGCAAGCCACACAATGGCCCCGGTGGGGCACCGCTTAATGGCGTAGGGGTTGGCCAGGTCGTTTAGTTCGTAATTGATGACCGCCAGGTTGTCCACAATCCCGATCACGCCCGGGGCGGCATCGGCAACACAACGCGAACACCCGGTGCAGGCCACACTGCATTTGGCTTCCGCCAGGTCGCCTTCTAACAGGGAGCGGCATTGTACCAGCAACTTCCGGCTGACGGGCATCAGCACAAAGAGGTCTTTGGGGCATACCTCTACGCAGTCGTTGCAGGCCGTGCATTTGGCTGCGTCAACCACCGGCAGGGCATCGTTGTTCATGTGAATAGCCTCAAAAGTACATGCCTGCGCACAATCCCCCAATCCCAGGCACCCCCAGGAACAATCTTTGCTGCCACCCACTACTACCGCCTCACCCCGGCAGGTGCTCATGCCCCCTTTATAGCTGGCCAGGTTGTGGGCTTCATTGATACCTCCGGCACAGAGCAGCCGGGCCACCACTTTTTCTTCCCTGCTGGCCTCAATACCAAGGTAGGCAGCAATTTTGTCAATGCCCTCTTCGGAGCTGACGGTACATTTGGCCGGGTTCATATTTTCAATGACCACCTTCTCGGCAAAGGCACGGCAACCGGGCACCCCGCAGGCACCGCAGTTGGCGCTGGGCAACAGCTCTTCAACAACATTAATGCGGGGGTCTTCATACACCTTAAACTGCTTATAGGCCAGCGACAGGATAATGCCGAACAACAGGCCGAGGCCGGCAAGAATGGCAAGTGGTATCAGCAGTTCTCCCTCCATGCCGCTCAGGTATATTTTTCGGCCCGTTTAAGCAATTCGTCCAGTCCGGGTTCATCCGGGTTCAGGGGTGTTCCCGGATGTATGATATCCACCGGGCATTTTTCAGCCGCTTCTACGAGATCGCTGTAGGTGCCGGCTGTAGCATCGGCAATAAAGGCCATTTTATCCGTGTTGTACTGGAACATTTTACCGTTGAGGTTGATACATTCATTACAGGAGGTGCACAAGGCCGTGTCAATATAAGGGTCGTTGGTCAGGATACTTTCTTCTTCGGCTTCGCTATCAGTCTCTGCGGCTGCCTCAGCGGGGCTGTCCGGTTCCGCAGGTTTTTCTGCGGGAGGGGCAACCGCATTGCCGGGCATAATGCTGGCTGTGTCCAGGCCCAGCAGCACCGAGGTAAGGTTCTCCATCACCTTCCCGGCTTCTTCATCCCTGACCCGTTGGATTTCCGCTTCATGTTCTGCCTGCAGGGCCGCAATGTCCCGGGCATGGGCGGCAGTCATTTCCGCTTTGGTTTTTTCGGCCGCCCGGGTAGCATGGTAATTGTTGATGCCGCTGTTTTCCTGCAGGAACCGCCAGAAGTCAAGGCGCTCCTGGGCGGCTACCACCATTTGCCAGGAAACGGCCACCTTATGCAGCATAGCGTTGGCATCGGCCATCCAGATAAACGGTACTTTGCCTATATTGGCTTCGGCATCGCCTTGCATAAATTCGCTTAGCGGGATAAGGTTTTCGTGCCAGAAATCCGGGGCTACCGGTAAAAAATTATGCTGGTAAGCAGGGTTAAGGGCTGCATAATCGGCAAAAGTAAAGGGGAAGTCCATCGTTGTCTTTTCGCCTGCACTGTCTTCTATCTCAAGGGTATGTACCGGCCACAGGGTGCCGGGTTGCGGGTTGTCGTCCACTTCAAAGCGGCTGCCCCAGGAGGTGCCCAGCAGGCCGTTGAATGAAAAGGCAGGGAAATCACGGCTTTCAACTGCCGCACTGGTCCACAGGTGTGGGTTACGATGCGCTGCGGCATCAACATAGAGTATACTGAAGAAAGCCGGGGCAAAGGCCGACAGCCCTTCGCTGAAAGTATGAAAAAGGTATTTTGGCGCTATTGCCGTAGCCTGGGCCACATAGATATTGCGGTGCGACAGCATCAGGGCGCCCAGTTCGGTTTGGGAATGCAGCTCGGCAGAAGCATTCCCCTGAGCGTAATTATCGCGTTTGATCGCCAGTATTTTTACCGGTATATTCCGGGTGAGGAGGGAGGTTAGTTTGCTTAGTTCAGCCGTAAAAAGCTCCTGCTCATCGGCTATGAGGATAAACTGTGGACAAACATTCAGCTCTTCCCTGGTAAAATTATGCCAATCGAAATGAGCAAAATATTCATCATGGATGGCCGGTTGGTAACTGTTGTTGAGTTCAAGCTCACCAATTCGTTTGGCCTTTAGCAACGTAACCCAGGGCTTGATTTTACCGGCAAAGTTTTTTTGCAGCAAATGGCTGCCTTCGCCTCGTTTATAAACGGTAAGGGAAGTGTTGGCAAAGAGTTTTTGCCAGTCGGGGTGTTTTTGTTGGTGAAGGTGTTCATCGATGAAGATGAACCCTTGTTGTGATATGAGTGCAGTAGCTGCCGCCAGATCGGCCACGGCCTGTTTAATGCGTTGTACCCGGTCATTGGCCATGGGTTCGGGGCCGGCCGTGGGCAGCATAGCGGCCAGTTCATCAAAGTCAACCATCGTCTCGGCAAAGCCCATGGCATCCGGCTCTTTTTTACCGGGGTGTTTTCCTGCCTCAGTACGCAGTAAATCTTCCAGCTTGTTTTTTACGTGCTGTATTTCTTTGGCAAATAATTTTCTCCCCGGGCCCAGGGCAGTAAGGCTGGCGGCTGCCAGTAAAGCATAGATGGTATTGCTGGCATAGGGCAGCAGAGTGCCCGTAACAGGCAAATGCTGCTGCAGGTGTTCCAGGTCATGGGCAAAGGCTTTTACTTCATCTCCCGAGATATCCAGTTGTTCCGTCAAGCTAGTCAGGATGGCTTTGATAGCCGGCTTAAATGCCCGGGGCTGTCCATCGGCCAGGTGCTCATGCGCCAGGTGGACAATGCGGGCCACATTCTTCTCCAGGATATGGCTGTCGCCTTGGGGGGTGAATTCAGCCAGGCTTTGTTGCAGCACTTCGGTTAGCGACAGGCAGGGCTGTCCGGTGCCATCGTGGTTGCCACCGGCTACCCACAGCGGGTAATCGGCACTGACCATTGACCGGGTATAAGCAGGCGAGAGGATCACCGGGGTAAATCCCCCGGGCAGCCCCTGGCGGTTGTTGCTGCTGCGGAAGAACGCCCTTATTTGCTGCCACTGGCGGGCAAATTCAGTTGCCGGGGCCTCCCCGGGTGCCGGCAGTCTGGGCAATACCCCTGGCCGGGCCCCGCCAACCTTGTCCGGGGTTGTCATCTGGCCATTTGAGCTGAAGACGATATCCTTAACGGTTTTGGCATCTTCTTTAAAAAAATGGCTGAAAGTGCTTTTTTCTTGTGCGGGCATTATCCGGGTAAGTTAAATTTTCAAACGTTTAAATGGCAAATTTGTCCAGTTCATGGTTCAGGGCTGCTTCTTTTTGCTCAACCGTAAAGCCCAGGTTAGAAGCTCCGTAATCATCGTACCGGGGGGCATCTTTATTCTGATAAAACAGCCCCATGTAAACTTTTGTGTCATCCATAGCGAGGTCCCGGGCAGCCGAAAGGTTGGCCGGGTCGTGGGTTAGCTTCTGCTTGAAGGTTCTGGCTATTTCTTCGCTTACCGTGATGCCGTTTTCATGTTCCAGATAAACCATAGCCTCCTTGTTGGAAGTAAGTTCATCTACCAGCCCACCCTGGAATACGGGGCAGCGCTGGATAACATGGACAAAGGAGAACCCCTGGTGTTCGTAGGCGGCTTTAATAGTCTCATACATGTGGGCGGGGTTCCAGTCGGCAGTTTGGGCCACAAAGGAGACATTGGCTACCCCCATGGTGGTTTGCACCGGATTGATTGGCGGCAGGATAGAGCCATCGGGCGTGGTGTTGGAAATAGTGCCTATCCGTGAGGTGGGCGACACCTGTTTTTTGGTAAGCCCATAAATCTCATTATTCAGCAGCAGTACGGTCATGTTCATATTGTAACGGATGGCATGGATCCAGGCCCCGGCCCCGATAGAAATGCAGTCACCATCTCCGGTAACGACAAAAACATGCAGGTCGGGCCTGCGGAATTTTATACCCTCGGCAATCGGGAAGGCCCGGCCATGCAGGCCATGAAAGCCATACGTGTTCATATAATGCGGGAAACGTGATGAACAGCCGATGCCGGAAACAAAAACCGTTTTGGCCGGGTCTAATTGCTTTTCGCGCAGAAGCTTTTGCATGTTGGTCAGCACGGCATGGTCACCGCAACCCGGGCACCAGCGGGCCACACCTTTTTCATAGCCCTCGAGCGAGAAATATTTACTGGGGAGTTCGGCTGTTAAATCCTCTTTTAATCCGTACATTTTACTAAGTTTATCTATTCAATACCTAATTTATTTTTGATTACCCCCAGCACCCGGTTGGGCGTCAGCGGCTGGCCTTCCACATTGGAGTAGCAATCTACATCAACCAGTGTGTGTGCACGCAGTACGGTGGCCAGTTGGGCGTACCTGCGGTTTTCTTTGGTAAACTGCGGGCTGTCGGGCCGGTCGCTATAATTTATTTCTACCGTCATTATTTCGTTGAAGTTGCTGAAAATCCCCTTCAGGCCGGGCTCCAGCGGGCTGACGAAGCGCAGGTGCAGGGAAGAAACGTTTAATCCCTGGCTGCGGGCCATCTCCACAGCCTCTTCGATGGCCCCCAGGGTAGAGCCCCAGCCTACTATCAGCAGGTCGCCTTTGTTATCGCCATTAATGTGCGGAGGGTTTAAGGTCTTCTGGAAGGCGGCAAATTTGCGGCTGCGCAGGTTAGCAGCTTCCTGGTTTTCGTTGGGGTTGTACGACACATGTGCCTTGCTGGTATGCGCCAGGCCGGTAATGGTGTGCTGCCCTCCGGGCTGACCGGGGATGGGGCGCTTGCTGAGGCCGGTTTGGTTATCCCAGTCGTACGGTTTCACATCTGCTTTCCACGGGCTTTGATCGATAGGCGGGGCAAACCAGTCTTTTTTGATTTGCGGCCGCGGGAAGGGTTGCTGGCCGGTGGCCAGGTTGGCATCGGTAAGAATATATACCGGGGTGCGGAACGATTCCGCCAGCTTGCGGGCTAAGATCACAAAATGAAAGCACTCCTCAATGGTAGCGGCTGCCATCACAATTTTGGGTACATCGCCCGGCTGGCCGTATAAGGTTGACAGCAAGTCGCCTTGCTCTACCTTGGTGGGCAGGCCGGTAGAGGGGCCGCCACGCTGCACATCCACGACCACCAGCGGTATCTCGGCCATGGAGGCCAGTCCCAGAAACTCGGTTTTTAACGCCATGCCGGGCCCGGAAGTGATGGTAACAGCCGTTTTGCCGGCATACGAAGCGCCTATGGCAAAGCCCACAGCGGCAATTTCATCTTCTGCCTGGTGGATCAGCCCCCCGGAATTTTTAATAACCTCGGCCAGCAGGTGCGATACCGAGGTGGCCGGGGTGATGGGGTACATTGAACACACTTCCATGCCCGAAGCCAGGATACCCAGGGCAATGGCCTCGTTGCCGCTCATTACCACCAGTTCTTCGCGGGTGTCCATCGGGGCAATCTCATACTGAAAGTCAAGATTGGCTTCGGCCCACGTATAGCCCGAATGGAACAGCTCCAGGTTAGCTGAGATTACCGCTTCGGCCTTTTTGCGGAAGATGGTTTTGATCTGGGTTTCGCCTTTGTCAATAGAACGGTTATAAATATAACTGAGCATACCCAATACCCACATATTTTTACCCTTGCGGGCATTTTTTACAATCTTCAGGCACTCCTGCTCCATGGGAATCTCTATTACCTTATACCCTTTGGCCTTAAAGTCAGCAACTGCTGCGTGATATTTTTCCTGCACAGCCTCTGAAGCATCGGTGGCCCATTTGTTTTCCAGCAGCATGGTAGTGCCTTCGCGGTAAGCATTTTGGTGAATGCGTCCGTACGGGACCTGCTCATTAAGGGCGATTACCAGGTCGGCTTCATTGCCCATGTTGGTAACCTTTTCAGACCCCAGGCGGATACGGATACCCGAGGCCCCTTCCCGGCTGCGGGCCGGGGGCTGGATTTCGGCCGGGATGATTTCTACGGTCCAGACACCGTTGCCCATCTTGGCGGAAATGGCAGCAAAGCTCTGGCCGCATTTTTGGGCCCCTTCGCCTGAGTCGCTGACAATCTCAACTATATGTTCATTAATTTTGGTGGCTTTGGAAGATGAGGTGGCCGGCATTGTTTTGGTTTCTGTGGTGTACGCCATATAATTCTGGTTTTAGACTTTGCGAAGCCTGCTTTTGTTCATTTTAAAATAATCTTCTGTCCTGGTTAATTTCTGCGGTTCTTCTAACAACCAGCTGTAAATCTAACAAAACAATATACTGAAAAAACTGATTTTTGTCATGTAGCGGAATATTCATGGGTAGAGCGGGGTGGTTATAGGAATAATTCAATGTCGAATTAAAAATTTAGTTAATTTGAATAGCGAAAAATAGCAATATTCTATGAGTGGCGGGCCCGGTTTGATAGAAGGCGGAATATAGGTTTCGGCTTGCTGCAACGCATAGGATCGGATGTTGCTAGGGGGGATGGCGATGTGCCTGGAACAAAATCCTTTTGGCTGGGTATTTGAATTGTACTGCAAGCAGGATTATGCTAACTTTGCGGCACCAAAGGAGATATAAAGAGATATACTATGTTTGATAGCTTAAGTGTGCGGCTGGACAAGGCCATTAAAAACCTCAAAGGCCAGGGCAGGATTACCGAGATTAACGTGGCCACCACAGTTAAGGAAATCCGCAAGGCGCTGATTGAAGCCGATGTAAACTATAAGGTAGCCAAGCAGGTAACCGATAAGATCCGTGAAGAGGCCTTAGGGCGTGATGTGCTGGTGGCCGTTTCCCCCGGACAGTTGCTTACCAAAATTGTTGATGAAGAGCTGACCAGGTTAATGGGCAGTACCCATGCGCCCATGGAGCTTAAAGGTGACCCGGCCGTAGTCTTGATCTCCGGCTTACAGGGTTCGGGTAAAACCACCTTTTCGGGCAAGCTGGCCAAAATGCTCAAAGGGCAGGGCAAATCGGTGATGCTGGCCGCCTGCGATATCTACCGCCCGGCCGCTATTGACCAGCTAAGGGTACTGGGTGAACAGATAGACGTAGCAGTATATGCCGAACCGGAGAACAAGGATGCCGTGCAGATAGCCAAAAATGCCATCAAACAGGCCAAAGCCCACAATAAAAAAGTGCTGATTGTGGATACGGCCGGCCGTTTGGCTATTGATGAAGAAATGATGCAGGAAATTGCCAACCTGAAGCAAGCCCTGCAACCTTCCGAAACCTTGTTTGTGGTGGACGCCATGACAGGTCAGGATGCCGTGAATACCGCCAAAACATTTAACGAGCGGCTCAATTTTGATGGCGTGGTGCTGACCAAACTCGATGGTGATACCCGTGGCGGGGCAGCCCTCTCTATCCGCATGGTAGTGGACAAGCCGATTAAATTTGTCAGCTCCGGGGAGAAAATGGAGGATATTGACCTGTTCCACCCCGACCGCATGGCCAGCCGTATTTTGGGCATGGGCGATGTGGTTTCGCTGGTGGAGAAGGCCCAGCAGACCTTTGATGAAGAAGAAGCCCGCAGGCTGAATAAGAAAATCCGCAAAAATGAATTCGACCTGAATGACTTCCTCAGCCAACTGGAGCAGATTAAAAAGATGGGCAATGTTAAGGATTTAATGGGCATGATCCCCGGCATGGGTAAGGTGGCTAAAGATATTGACCTGGATAACGACTCCTTTAAGCCCATCGAGGCCATCATTAAATCTATGACCCCCAAGGAGCGGGCGAACCCCGATATCCTTAATGGTAGCCGTAGAAAACGTATTGCCCGGGGTAGTGGCACCACGGTGCAGGAAGTAAACAGCCTGATGAAGCAATTTGGTGATATGCGCAAAATGATGAAGACCATGAACAAAATGGGCGGCATGAAGCGCGGCCTCGCTAATTTAATGGGTGGCCGGTAAATCGATCAAAGGCCGTTCGGTCCTCCCTGATACGGCCCTGTTTCCCATATATAGTGTGACAAAAACGGCACAATTATTTCATATAAGACGTTATATATTTCTATATGTGATAAAAATAGCACATTTAAGTAGCTAATAATCAATTATATAATTTAATATTTCCCCTCAGGTACCCGATTTGTGATCAACATGCGCCATATGTGGCACATGTTGGCACAGGGAAAAATTAATGGTAAAATTAATCAACCTGATAATCAGCTGATTATGCTTGTTTTCGGCCGGCCGGCCGAAGTTTGGCACAACTATCGTATAGGGGTGGGCACGATGCGACCGCAAGCGATCATATTTGATGTGGACGGCACCCTGGCCGATACCGAGCGTTGGGGGCACTTGCCTGCCTGCAACGAGGCCTTCAGGGTTTTGGGCTTGCCTTTACAATGGGAGTGGGCCGAATTCAAAGAACTGATGGTGACCATTCAGGGCAATGCCAACCGGCTGCGCCATGCCCTTACCCGCCTTGGTACCTATGCCCCGGCCGATATTGAGGCCTATATTGAAGCTTTTGTACCGATCAAACAGGAACTTTATGTAAATAAATACCTGCCGCTCATCAATTTGCGTGAAGGCATAGCCGACTTCATCCGTGAAATCAAAGCAGCCGGCATACCTCTGGCCATTGTGTCCACTTCCTATGAAGCCCAGATAAACGAATTGCTGAAAACCAAATTGCCGGATGTACAGGCAGCCTTTAAACCGGTATTGGGAAAAGAGTCGGGACAAAAAACCGGTAGTGAAGGGGTACTTTATGGGAAATGCCTGTCAATCCTCGGTGCTGAACCAACCTGTTGCCTGGTGATCGAAGATTCTGCTGCCGGCCTGCGGGCGGCCTTGCAGGCCGGTATCCCCACTGTGGTTTTTTATAATGACTATACGGCCAATGAAGATTTTACCGGGGCGGTGCTGGTGGCTCCTTCGGTAACCCAAATAGATACCCGTCAGCTTATTGACGGCACCATTTTTTCCAAACCTGTTACTACCTGACAATGGATACCGAACTTTTACAAAAAGCAGCCAATGTTGTCCGCGGCCTCAGCATCGATGGGGTACAGCGGGCCAACTCCGGCCATCCCGGCCTGCCCATGGGCGCGGCTGATTTTGCCACCGTTTTATGGGCGGGTTTTCTCCGGCACAACCCCCGGAACCCACAGTGGTTTAACCGCGACCGCTTCGTGCTTTCGGGCGGCCATGGCAGCATGTTGTTGTATAGCCTGCTTTACCTTACCGGGTACGACCTTAGCCTTGATGACCTCAAAAATTTCCGCCAATGGCATAGCAAAACCCCCGGCCACCCCGAATATGGTGACACCCCGGGCGTAGAAACCACTACCGGGCCGTTGGGGCAGGGCCTGGCCAATGCCGTGGGCATGGCGCTGGCGGAAACATCATTGGCAGCCCGCTATAACCGTCCGGGTTTTGCCGTAGTAGATCATTATACGTATTGCATGGTGGGCGATGGTGACCTGCAAGAAGGGGTCTCGCACGAGGCGGCCTCATTTGCCGGCCATAATAAATTGGGTAAACTGATTGTCCTTTATGACGATAACAACATCACCATTGACGGTAAAACGGAGTTGTCGTTTTCCGAAGATGTGCCCGGGCGCTTCCAAAGCTATGGCTGGCATACCCAGCAGGTTAACGGCCATGATTTGGCGGCTGTAAAAGCCGCTATTGAAGCGGCAAGAAAGAATACCGGCCAGCCCTCCCTGATTGCCTGCAAAACCATCATTGGCAAAGGCAGTCCCAACAAAGAGGGTACCTCGCATGTGCATGGCTCCCCTCTTGGCGAAGATGAAATTAAGCTGACCAAACAGGCCTTGGGCTTGCCGGACGAAGAATTTTATGTGCCGGAAGAGGTGTTGGCCTTTTTCCGGCAGGCGCTTACGGCCGGGCAGGAAAACGAAGCGGCCGATGAAGCCCTGTTGCAGGAATATCAGCAGAAACACCCCGCACTGTACCGGGAATTTAAAAATTCCGGCAGCGAAGATATTGCCGGCCTGAGTATTCAGGCGTTTGCGGCCGGCAAGGCAATGGCCACCCGTTCCGCTTCCGGAGAGGTACTCAACCAACTGGCCGCCCAACTGCCTTCCTTAATCGGGGGCTCGGCCGATTTAACGCCCTCCAACAACACCCTGCCCAAGTCAGCCACCGGCTACAGTCCGCAAAACAGGACCGGGCGTTACCTCCACTATGGGGTGCGCGAATTTGGCATGGCCGCTATCATGAATGGCCTGGCATTACATGGGGGCGTTATTCCCTACGGGGGTACCTTTTTTGTTTTTGCCGACTATATGCGTTCGGCCATGCGGATGGCCGCCTTAATGGGTATCCGGGTGGTATATGTGCTTACCCACGATTCTATTGGCCTGGGCGAAGATGGCCCCACCCACCAACCCATTGAGCATTTATTGTCATTGCGGGCTATCCCGAACATGACCGTTTTCCGGCCGGCTGATGCCAACGAAACCATTACCGGCTGGCGGGTAGCCTTGCAAAACACCAGCGGCCCTACCTGTCTGATGCTTACGCGGCCAAAATTGCCGGTGTATGACCGTCAGGCCAAGGGCTATGCCGGGGCCGGGGAAGCAGCCAGGGGGGGGTATGTCTTCTGTGAAGATGCGGGCTATCAGGCTATTTTAATTGCTACCGGTTCTGAGTTGGAGCTGGCCCTGGCCGCCAAAGGGCAACTCAATAAACAGGGGCTGAAGCTGCGCCTGGTGTCCATGCCTTCTACCGATATTTTTGACCGCCAGGAAGCGGCCTACCGGGAGGCCGTATTGCCCAAAGCCTGCCAGGCCCGGGTAGCTGTAGAAGCCGGGGCCACCATGGGCTGGTATAAATATGTTGGCCCGGAAGGAAAGGTGGTCGGGCTCAACCGTTTCGGGGCTTCGGCACCCTATCAGCAAATCTATCAGCAACTGGGGCTGACCGTGGAAAATATTATTGATGCTGTCAACGGGGTTTTATAACGTAACTTAGTCGATGAACCATCCGAATCAAACAGATATGACAAAGCGAATAAAACCCGATCGTAACCTGGCCATGGAAATGGTGCGGATTACCGAAGCTGCCGCCATTTCTGCCGCCCGCTATATGGGCACCGGCCAGAAGGAAGCCGGGGACCAGGCTGCGGTAGATGCCATGCGGGCGGTACTCGATACCGTAGAAGTGCAGGGCACCGTAGTGATAGGCGAAGGCGAAAAAGACGAAGCCCCGATGCTTTATAATGGCGAAAAAGTGGGTATGGGCGTTGGCCCGGAAGTAGATGTGGCGGTAGACCCGGTAGAAGGCACCAACCTGATGGCGTATGGCCGGCCCAATTCCATTGCCGTGCTGGCCATGGCCGAAAAAGGCAGCATGTGGAACCCGGGGGATTCATTTTATATGAATAAACTGGTCGTTGGCAAGCAGGCCCGGGAGGCTATTGATATTACCAAATCACCGGCCGATAACTTATATGCCATTGCCGAAGCCCTGGGGCGCGATGTACGCGATTTAACGGTATTTATCCTTGAAAAGGAACGCCATCAACCCCTTATTGCCGAGGTGCGTGCGGCCGGGGCCAGAATATCCTTACACACCGATGGGGATGTAATGGGTGGGCTGATGGCCTGCATTCCCGGCACCGGGGTAGATGTGCTGATGGGTATTGGCGGTACCCCGGAAGGGGTGATTACTGCGGCCGCGGTAAAAGCCATTGGGGGCGGTATGCAGGGCATGCGGGCCCCGCAATTGCCCGATGAAAAAGCCCGGCTCGCTGCGGCCGGGGTTGACCTGGGGCAAGTTATCGGCCTTGATGAGTTGATTAATGCCGAAGATGCCTTTTTTGCCGCTACCGGCATTACCGGGGGCAGCTTTTTGGAAGGTGTACATTTTGACCGCGAAGCCGGGGTAACCACGCACAGTATTGTCATCCGTGCCTTAACCGGTTCGGTACGCTATATCAAGGGTATCCACCAGCTAAAACGGCCTATGGATTTTAAAAACCGTGATATCGAAGGTACCCATGGCCTCGAAGACCTTTAACATATAACCACAATACCAACTAACCAATAACCAAGATGGCACTAATAACTTTACGACAACTACTGGACCACGCGGCTGAGTACAGCTATGGCGTGCCGGCATTTAACATCAATAACCTGGAGCAGATCCAGGCCATTATGCAGGCGGCTGACAAAACCGGTTCACCGGTAATCCTGCAGGCCAGCCGCGGTGCCCGCAGCTATGCCGGGGATATTTTTATCAAGCACCTGGTAAATGCGGCCGTAGAAATGTATCCCCATATACCCATTGTAGTACACCAGGACCATGGGAATAATTACACCACCTGCCTGACGGCCATCCGCAATAATTTCACCAGTGTGATGATGGATGGCTCGTTAGAAGAAGATGCCAAAACCGTTGCCTCGTACGAATACAACGTAGATATCACCCGGCAGGTAACCCAAATGGCCCATGCGGTAGGGGCTTCGGTAGAAGGGGAGTTGGGCTGCCTTGGCTCGTTGGAGACCGGTGAAGGCGACAAAGAAGATGGTCATGGCTTTGAAGGTAAATTATCCAAAGACCAACTGCTTACCGATCCGGACCAGGCGTACGATTTTGTGCAGAAAACCCAGGTGGATGCCCTGGCGGTAGCCATTGGTACTTCACACGGGGCGTACAAGTTTACCCGCAAGCCCGATGGCGACATCCTGGCGCTGGATGTGATCAAGGCTATCCATCAGAAAATGCCCACCGTGCACATGGTTATGCATGGTTCCAGTTCGGTGCCGCAGGAGCTGCAGGATATTATTAATACGTACGGGGGCGAGATGCCGCAAACCTATGGCGTGCCGGTAGAGGAGATTGTCCGGGGCATTAAGCACGGGGTGCGCAAAGTGAATATCGATACCGATTGCCGCATGGCCATTACCGGCCAGATGCGCAGGGTGGCGCTGGAGAACCCCACAGAGTTTGACCCGCGCAAGTTTACCAAACCCGGCACCGATAAAATGCAGGAACTGTGCGAGAGCCGTTTCGAGGCCTTTGGCACAGCCGGCAAAGCCGGGATGATCAAGCCTGTTTCACTGACTGAAATGACCAAACGCTATCAGGCAGGAGCGCTTACCCAGGAATAATAAAGTGACAATAAAATTTAGACTTATCACCAAATAATTACGACTATGAGTAAACCAACCAACAAAGACCGCTATAAAAAAGGCGGGGTAATGGCCTATAAAGACATGGGTTATTGGCAGCCGGATTACGAACCCAAAGTGACCGATATTATTGCCGTGTTCAGGATAACACCCCAGGAAGGAGTTGATTCAATAGAAGCCGCGGCTGCCGTAGCCGGGGAATCCTCAACCGCCACCTGGACAATATGCTGGACCGACCGGCTTACCGCCAATGATAAATATCAGGCCAAGGCGTACAGGGTGGATCCGGTACCCAACAGCCCCGGGGAATCTTTTGCTTATATAGCCTACGACCTTGATTTATTTGAGCCCGGCTCTATTGCCAACCTTACGGCCTCGATTATCGGTAATGTATTCGGCTTTAAGCCGCTAAAGGCCCTGCGCCTCGAAGATATGCATTTTCCGGTAGCGTATGTAAAAACCTTTGCCGGCCCTCCTACGGGGATTGTGGTGGAGCGTGAGCGCCTCGATAAGTTTGGCCGGCCCTTGTTGGGGGCCACGGTTAAGCCCAAGCTAGGCCTCTCAGGCCGTAATTATGGCCGGGTGGTGTATGAGGCCCTGAAAGGTGGCCTGGATTTCACCAAAGATGACGAAAACATTAACTCTCAGCCCTTTATGCACTGGCGCGAGCGTTTCTTATATGTTATGGAGGCAGTAAACAAGGCCCAGTCGATGTCGGGTGAGGTTAAAGGGCATTACCTTAACGTTACGGCCGCCACCATGGAAGAAATGTACGCGCGGGCCGAGTTCGCCAAATCATTGGGTTCAACCATCGTAATGATCGACCTGGTAATTGGCTATACGGCCATCCAGTCCATGTCGAAATGGTGCCGCGATAATGATATGATCCTGCACCTGCACCGCGCGGGGCACTCTACCTATACCCGTTTGCGCTCGCATGGCGTATCGTTCAGGGTAATCTGTAAGTGGATGCGCCTGGCCGGGGTTGACCATATCCATGCCGGTACGGTGGTGGGCAAGCTGGAAGGCGACCCCCGCACTACGGCCGGTTATTATGATATCCTGCGCGAAGACCATGTGCCGATGAACCTCGAGCACGGTATCTTCTTCGACCAGGACTGGGCCAGCCTGAACAAGGTAATGCCGGTGGCCTCGGGCGGTATTCATGCCGGCCAGATGCACCAGCTTATCACCCTGCTGGGCGAAGATGTGGTATTGCAGTTTGGCGGGGGCACTATCGGCCACCCGAGTGGTATTGAGGCCGGGGCTACCGCTAACAGGGTAGCGCTGGAGGCCATGATTTTTGCCCGCAATGAAGGCCGGGATATTATGGAGGAAGGGCCGGATATCTTAAAAGAAGCGGCTGCCTCATGTACCCCGTTAAAAACAGCCCTTGAGCTGTGGAAGGACGTAACCTTTAATTATACCAGTACAGATTCCCCGGATTTTGTGCCCACCAACACGCCTTCTTAACTAAAACTAACCTTTAATCATAACATGATATGCCATGAAAATAACACAAGGAACATTCTCGTTTTTGCCCGATCTTACCGATGAGCAAATTACCAAACAAGTACAATATTGTATTGACAACGAATGGGCGGTGAATATTGAATTCACCAACGATCCGCACCCCAGGAATACTTATTGGGAGATGTGGGACCTGCCCATGTTTGACGTAAGGGATGCCGCGGGCGTGATGTACGAGTTGAATGAGTGCCGGAAAGTATATGGCGACAGCCATTATATCCGCCTGACGGCCTTTGACAACACACACGGCTGGGAGTCCATTAAATTATCGTTTATCGTCAACAGGCCTACGGTAGAGGAACCGGGCTTCCGTTTACAACGGACCGAAGTGGATGGCCGCAAGATCCGCTATACCACCCACGCCTATGCTGCTGACAAACCGGCCGCTGAGCGGTACAGGGATTAAACCAGCTTAATCATGGGTAAGATAGCATCATTTAACCTGCAAAAAGCTTTCGAGGCCTCCGGGGTAAAGGAGGTACTCGATGAGCTTGACCGGGATTTGATCGGGCTGAAGCCGGTTAAAACGCGAATCAGGGAAACGGCCTCCCTGCTGTTGGTCAACAAAGCCCGTGAAGAAATGGAGCTGACCCGGGTGCAGCCCTCGCTGCACATGAGCTTTACCGGCAACCCCGGCACTGGCAAAACTACCGTGGCCATGCGCATGGCCAAATTGCTGCACCGGCTTGGCTATGTGCGCAAGGGCCATCTGGTTATGGTTACCCGCGATGACCTGGTTGGGCAATATATTGGCCATACGGCACCTAAAACCAAAGAGATACTTAAAAAGGCCATGGGAGGGGTGCTGTTTATCGATGAAGCTTACTATCTGTACCGGCCGGAAAACGAACGTGATTATGGCCAGGAAGTAATTGAAATACTCTTGCAGGTAATGGAAGACCAGCGCGATGACCTGGTGGTAATCCTGGCCGGCTATGCCGATAAGATGGATAAGTTTTTCCGCTCAAACCCAGGCTTTCGCTCGCGGGTGGCGC
>JALSJF010000025.1 GCA_026989505.1 Cyclobacteriaceae bacterium | reverse complement strand
AACGCCTGAATGGCGGCACAACCGGCAGGCGTAAGCAGGTGTTTGCAGGGTTTTTCGACTAAAATGAAATGTTTCAAAATGTTTCACGCATTTGTTTTTTATAGGCAAGGGGGGTATGCTTGGGGTGGTAAATTGATGTTTTATTTAAAATACAGTGCTATGAAAAATAAAATTATGCTTATGCTTGGTGGAGTCCTTTGCAGTGCCTTTGTTTCACTAACCTTGGTAAGCCCTGCCCCGGCATTCCAGGGAGGAAACGACAAGTGCCTGGCACAAAAAAAGAACGGGGACTATTGTTGTGCCGATTGCGAGTTGCGGAGTTGCTCAAGCAGTCCCGATTGTGACGGAAAAACTATCGTTGACCAATGATTCTTTTTCCTGTGGAAGCATTATACAGCGGGGCCAATATTGTGCTTCGCTGTTTAGCCATAGATTGGCTATGAGAGGTTTCTTCCGTAGCTTGTTCCAGCCGGGTGTCAGCCAAAATTGTGTTGCCCGATTGTTTTTCGTTTGCCTGCTGTCTGGATGCACCCCGGCACAAGAGCAAAAGGCAACGGTCATTGAACTGCCGGTTAATCCGGCCAAAGCCGCCACGTTAACTTATTCCAAACACTTTCAACTGGACAGGCTCCTGTTTTTCGATACTACACTAATTGTTTCCAACATTGAAAAAGTTGCCCGTTGGGATAACTACATCGTGCTTTTGTGCGGTGGCATGATAAACAAGCTATTGGTTAAAAACCTGGACAACGGCACTTTGCGTGTTCTCGGGAAAAAAGGCAAAGGGCCGGGCGAGTATGTTACGGCCTCCAACTTTACGGTTAACAAGCCAAAGGACCACATCTATATGCTGGATGGGAAACAGGGGAAAGTACTCGTTTACGCGGCCGAAACAGGCGACTTAGTGAAAGAATACGGCAATAAAAATTTGCGGTTTGCGCAATCCATTGCCCTTGCCGGCCCCAACGTGCTGGCAGTATATGGCGGGGTCGGGTTTTACGGCAACTTAAATTACCGGCTTTTTTTCCTTGATCTGGCCTCCGGTAAAATCCTTTCTTCCCATTTTCCCTTAGAAGAAAACCAAAGCCGGTTTATGTTTTTCATCGAAGCCGACAATTTTACCGATAGTCTGCTGTTTCATTACAAATTTAACGACACCCTTTACACCCATGCCAACGGGAAGCTGGCTAAAAAATACCACATCAACTTTGGCAAGAAAAGCCTGCCGGAAAACGTCCTGCAAAAGGAATATGCCGACATCCGCGCGTTTCTCGAATACTGCAAAACCACTCCGTATGCCTATGGCATTGCCAATGTTCTCCGCCTGCCGGACCATTTGTTTTTTACCTTTGAGTACCAAGGCATATGGTTGCACTGCTTTTACCATTTGGCCTCGGGCGAATATCTGGTGTATAACCAGGTACGGAATGACCTGTTTGGTATAGCCGACAGCGACCTCACTTCCTACACCACCATACCCAGAGGGCATAATGGCAACACGCTGATTTTTGTCGTAGAACCGTATGACGAAAAACTTAAAATTGAACAGGCCCGGGACAAATTGGCCCCCGAAGAATGGGCCCGCTTTTATGACGAAAAGAAGCCATGGATCGATCTGTTTGATTCGCTGCGCTACGACTCCAATGCCATCTTGTTTTTACTAAACTTCAAACAGGCCAATCCGTCATGAGTCGTTTTTTAGCGTATTCGGGATGGCTGGCCTGTGGCGCTATCTTTCTCTACGGGGGGTGGTTTTTAAGACAGCAAAATGCCGGATATGACCGGTTGTCCAAAAAATATCAAAACGCCCTTGTGCAAAACGCCAGGTATGAAGTATATGCCGCCAAACATACACAGGTTTCCTTTTCCTTGAAAAGCCTGAATTCGCCAACTACTTTAATATGATGGGTTTTTGCGTCAGCGTGGATCTTTTGCTGTTTAACCCGTGAGCAAAAATATTGATGGCCGCCTTTGCTGGTAAAAAAAGAATTTAGTATGCATGCATACTAAATTCTTAAATTAATGTTTATCTTTATTGCCGGTTAGGCCATGGGCGCTGAAAACGAAAAAGCTCCTCCAAAACAAGTTTGAAGAAGCTTCCGGTACGTGGTGATAGGTGGACTCGAACCACCGACTCACGGATTTTCAGTCCGATGCTCTACCAACTGAGCTATATCACCTCCTTTTGGAGGCACAAAAGAACATAATTTAAACGTTGTAGCCAAAACATACTTTTAAAAACATCGATAAAATGGCCTATTTACAACAAGTTTTATTCCTGGTGCTGGTGGCCACGGCCACTTTCCTGCTGGTCAGGCGCATTAAATTTATCAAAACAAGTATCAACCTGGGCAAGCCGCAAGACCTTACCGACAACAAACCGGCACGCTGGCGCAACATGCTGCTGGTGGCCTTCGGGCAGCAAAAAATGTTTAAAAAGCCTGTCCCTGCCCTGTTGCATTTATTTGTTTATGTGGGCTTCGTGCTAATCAATATTGAAGTGCTGGAGATCATAATTGACGGCCTGGCAGGTACCCACCGTATTTTTGCCCCGTATTTGGGTACGTTTTATACTGTCTTGCTGAACTTTTTTGAGTTCCTGGCAGTAGGCGTGCTGGTGGCCTGTGTCTTCTTTCTCATCCGCAGGAATATTCTTAAAGTACCCCGTTTCCATAAGCCCGAAATGAAGGCCTGGCCGTTTCTTGACGCCAACCTGATCCTGGTTTTTGAAATCATCCTGGTAGTGGCCATCCTGAAAATGAATGCCACCGATCAACTGCTGCAAGCCCGGGGGGCAGAACATTATACGGCCACCGGGCGACTGTTTTTCAGTTCGCTGCTGATGCCCTTTTTTGATGGCTTTTCTACCCCCACGCTGGTTGGTTTTGAGCGTGCCTTCTGGTGGGTACACATTACCGGTATCCTTGCTTTTGCCATTTATGTAACCTATTCCAAGCACCTGCATATTTTTATGGCCTTTCCCAATACCTGGTACGCCAGCCTGAAACCCAAAGGGGAGATTACCAATATGAACAGCGTTACCAACGAGGTGAAAATAATGCTCGGGCTGCAGCCTGCCGATGCAGCACCACCAGCCGAAGTGGAGCGTTTCGGGGCCAAAGACGTAACCGACCTTAGCTGGAAAAACATTATGGACGCCTTTACCTGTACCGAATGCGGGCGCTGTACAGCCGAGTGCCCGGCCAACCAAACCGGCAAGAAGCTGTCGCCCAGAAAAATTATGATGGACACCCGCGACCGGGCCGAAGAAATTACCCGCAGCCTGCTGGCCGGGGGCAAGGGCGCAGACGATGGCAAGTTCCTGCTCGATGATTACATCTCCCGCGAAGAACTTAATGCCTGTACCACCTGCAATGCCTGTGTAGAAGCCTGCCCGGTGCTGATTAACCCGCTGACCATCATTATTGAATTGCGCAGGTACCTGGTCATGGAAGAAAGCAGCGCCCCGGCAGAGTGGAATGCCATGTTCCAGAATATTGAAACCAGCTTTTCCCCCTGGAAGTTTGCCCCCTCCGACAGGTTTAAATGGGCAGATGAGCTAAGGAATTAAGATTTACGGCATACCATTAATGAAAAAAGAATTACTACAACGAACTAAAATGTTTACTATAGAAGCTTGGAGGTTATGCCAGACACTGCCAAAAGAGTTTATTGACTATAAAAGGCAACTAATTCGTTGTTCAAGTTCGGTAGGAGCTAATTACAGGGCCGCATGTAGGGCCAAATCAACACGTGATTTTATTAACAAACTTAAGATTGTTGAAGAAGAACTGGACGAATCACTCTTTTTTATAGAAATTATCTCCGAGCTCTCTGAAAAAGAGAAGGGAAAATGGGCAAAAGTCTACCTGGAGGGGGATGAATTGCTTGCCATCTTTGTTAAATCCTTAATAACTTTAAGAGAAAATCAAAAGAAAAATGGATGACATAATATCTCTTAAACTTAAACTACGCAATTCTAAAACCGTAAACCGTAAATCACAAATCGTAAATCGCAAACCGTAAGTCGTAAATCGTAAGTCGTAAATCGTA
Organism: Cyclobacteriaceae bacterium; assembly: GCA_026989505.1. Lineage (GTDB taxonomy): Bacteria > Bacteroidota > Bacteroidia > Cytophagales > Cyclobacteriaceae > S012-113. The sequence continues at coordinate 28,119 of JALSJF010000025.1, read as the reverse complement.
AATCGTAATAAATAATTTGTTAACTAAACGCTAATGTCACGTAATACAACTATTAACATTCCAACCATGGCCGAACTGGCCGCCAAAGGCGAGTCGCCAGAGGTGTTATTTTGGGTAGGATGTGCCGGCTCTTTTGATGAGCGCTATAAAGCCGTTACCCGGGCTTTCGTTAAAATCCTTAATCAGGTGGGCATTTCGTTTGCCGTACTGGGCGAAGAAGAAACCTGTACCGGGGACCCGGCCAGGCGGGCAGGCAATGAGTTCCTGTTTCAAATGCAGGCTACAGCCAATATCCAGGTACTGGAGGGCTACAATATTAAAAAGATAGTCACCGCCTGTCCGCATTGCTACAATACGTTTAAAAATGAATACCCTGCCCTGGGCGGTAATTATGAGGTGGTCCATCACGCTACCTTCCTGCAACAACTGATTAACGAGGGCAAAGTAAAGGTTGCCGGTGGCGGGGCGTTTAAAGGCAAAAAAATAACCTACCACGATTCCTGTTACCTGGGCCGCGCCAATGCTATCTACGAGGCGCCCCGGGCCGTGCTGGAAGCCCTCGATGCCGACCTGGTAGAGATGAAACGCTGCAAAACCAACGGCCTTTGCTGCGGGGCGGGAGGGGCACAGATGTTTAAAGAAGCGGAGCCGGGCCAAAAAGAAATTAATGCCGAGCGCACCGATGATGTGCTGGCCACCGGGGCCGAAATTGTGGCTTCGGCTTGCCCGTTTTGTATGACCATGCTCGAAGACGGCCTTAAAAACAACTACCCCGAAGAAAGCGTAAAGGTGCTTGACCTGGCTGAGTTGGTTGCCAAATCTTCCGGGGAGTAAAAACAGAAAGACCGGCAAAGCCGGCCCTTCAAACTGCAACACTACGTATGCAGTTTATTTTGGCGTAATGGTAAGTTTAATCATGGCATCAGTAGCAGGGTAAGCAAAACCATCATTTACCTTTTGTACCACCCCATTTTCTGTGGTACCGGTATTTGCCCCGGCCTGCCGCAAGGGCTGGCCCATACCTGCACCGGGAAACTCGTTTACCTCCGTGCCGGCATCCCAAAGGCTTACACTAACTGTCATCTCTCCGCTAACCGGTGTGCCATTGTTAAATAAGGCAATACCACTATCCTCGAAGGCGAAAAAAAGATCGTTTGATTGTACCAACATGGTAGCAAAATTAAAGCTGTCGCCTTCCGAAGCGGTAATTTCAAAGGAATAGCTACTTCCTGGCATAAGTGGCCCCGGGCCGCCAGCACCAACCGGGGTATTAAACACCCCACTGCTCATCACACCTGCTTTACCCGCAAGGGCGGCTGCCAACCCACTTGGATCGCCATCTTCCGCCAGGGCCTCCAGGCCCTCCCCTAAATCCGGGTTACCATTAACAAACAAGGGCATGCTACCACTGGCTGCTACCACAAAAACCCCGGGGGCAAACGGGGAAACATAGCCGCTGTTCATGGCCAGGTTAGCATTCATGGTTGAGGGGTCACCATCTTCCGCTATTTGCTCCATCCCCATTGAGGCCATTCCCCCGGCCGTAAATAACTTCCCGGTATTATCATGCACCAACCACACCCCGGGGGCCAGCGGGGTTTCAACAGCCGAACCGGCAGAGATATTCTCAATGGTAAGGGTAAACATATTGCTGCCATCATAGCTAAGCATTACCTTAACCGCTTCATTCACGGCCGGGTAGGTGTACCCGTCCATAACCTGTGAAATCATCCTGATGGTGCCGTTTTCAGCAGCCCCTGTATTGGGGCCCGACTGCCTCGGGGGCTGGTCCGTCCCCACGCCTGGCTCCTGGTTTACTTCAGTACCGGCATCCCAGAGGTATATTTGGGCCGTAATATCGCCCGTTATAGCCATTCCGGTATCGTCAAATAATTTTATGCCCGTATCGGCCGGAGCATAGAATAGATCATTTGATTGCACAAACATGGTTGAAAAAGACAGGTAATGGCCAATACCGGCATTAAATGAAAAGCTATAGGTTTTACCCGGAGTAGCCGGCCCCGGGCTGGTATCGCCAACGGGTGTATTAAACACCCCGGTTTGGAAATAGGCTTTCGGCTCGCTTACGTTCTCCACCACTACGGTGAACCCGGAAGAAGCCTGCGGCATCTCATCATCCTTCTTACAGGCAGTTATGCCAATAAAGGCAATAATTGTTGCATAAAATAATTTTTTCATAGCATTTGAGTTTGTTTAAACCCAAAGCTCCGAACTAATTATTACAGAAGTATTACGAAAAAATCTACATTTTCTAACTTTTAAAAAGGCTGTCTGTCAGGCATATTTAGGCAGGTCAAAGGCAAAGGTTGTCCCCTTGTCCGGGTTGGTAAGCAAGGCAATGTTGGTGTTATGGATTTCCAAAATCCTTTTAACAATAGCCAGTCCGAGGCCGGTGCTGTTTTTATCTAAGCTGATGCGTTTATCCCCAATGTGATAACGGTCAAAAATATAGGGTGCCTGGTCTTCGGGTATTCCTGCGCCCGTATCGGTAACTTTAATTTGTACATTCTCGGAGGTATCATCCACAGCCAGGGTGATTTCGCCATTGGCCGGGGTGTATTTAATAGCATTGTCAACCAGGTTTTGCAACACCCTCTCTATCAAACCAACATCGGCATTTACCATAATGCCACTACGGTTAATTTTTGCCTCCAGCTTGATGCCTTTTTTGTTGGCGATGATATTAAATTTTCTGACAACATCGTGAATCAACTCATCAATATAAAAAGGTTCTTTATTGGGTTTAATTTGTTTGGCTTCCAGTTTCGATAGCTCAAATAGCTCATCCACCAGCTTGCGTAGTCTTTCGGTGCTTTCCAAAGCGGTATTCAGGTATCTGCGCCTGTCATTTTCGCTTATTTCCTTGTCTTTCATAATCAACGTCTCAATATAGCCATGAATTACGGCCAGCGGGGTACGCAAATCATGCGAAACATTACCTACCAACTCACGCCTTAGCTTTTCCATTGAACGCATGTTTTCAATATTGCCCACAATAGTATCGGCCATATCGTTGAAGGCTATGGCCAGGTCATTGATATCACCACCTTTTTTCACCGGGATACGGGCGCTGAATTCCCCTTGCTGAAATTTCTTGACCGTGGCAATAATCCGGTTGATATTTTTTGTTACAATCCAGAATACCAACAACCCAATAACAAAGGCGGCCAACAGGGTTATCAACATAGTAGTGGAACCCAGACGAAGAATGTAATTACCCTTGAGCAACTCGGTAACCGAATCGAGTTCCTCGCTGGCCAGGATAACATACACATACCCGACAACCCGGTTGTTTTCCTTTATTTCGGCAGCCGAAAAGACCTTTTCAATTCCCGGGTTACGCGGGTCATCACCAACAATAATGCCCTTATCCAACCCTTGCAGAAATTTCTTTACCGGGGCTAACCGCACTTTGTCGGCAACCACCTTTTTATACGGGGCCACATAGTTCAGAATATTGCCCTGGGCATCCAGCAAATATACCTCTATGCTGGGGTTGATGGCCATCAGGTGATGCATAATGGCATCGGTAGCGTCTTCTGATAATTCCCCGTTGATAAAGGGCTTTACTTCCTGTACAATGCTTTGCGCTATGGAGGCATTTAACCGTTGGTTTTTTTCAATAAAATACTCTTCCGACATCCGCGTAGAAATGATCAGATAAGCAAAGCCAATGGCCGTCAGCAACATAAAAAAGGTGAGTGATATTTTCCAGAACAATCCGGAAAACAACTTTTTACTGTTCAACATGGCAATCAAGTTAGTTCATCGTTAAACCTGTAGCCAACCCCCCAGGTAGTTAGAATATACGTTGGTTTGGCAATATCTTTTTCTATTTTACCTCGTAAGCGGTTCACATGGGCGTTCACCGTATTTTCATAACCTTCAAAATCATACCCCCAAACAAGGCTTAGCAACCGGGCCCGCGAATATGTCTTCCCCGGGTGAGTGGCCAACAGCACCAATAAATCAAACTCCTTTGGGGTAAGGTAAACCCGGTCTTCAAGAATAGTAACTTTCCTTTTCGCCACATCTATTTTCAGTTCACCGTACTGTATCTGCCGGGTAGTGTCTCCCCGGATTTCGGCCGTCATTTTTGATCTTCTTAGCAAAGCCTTCACACGCGCCATAAATTCCCGTAGGCTGAAGGGTTTGGTTAAATAGTCATCGGCCCCCAATTCCAGGCCCAGCACTTTGTCAATTTCTTCGGCCCGGGCGGTGAGCATAATTATTGGCGTGGTATTGTTTTTTGCCCTTATGGCTTTACAAACCTCAAGGCCATCCAGGCCGGGCAGGTTTATGTCCAGAACAATTAAATCAAATGATTTGGTGGTAGCTTCTTTCAGCCCGTCACGGCCATTGGTGCAACAGGTTAAGCGGGTTTCAAAATCATTCAGGTGGATAGACAGCAGTTCCACAATGTGTTTATCATCCTCTACCAAAAGAATCTTTTTCATAAAGCGGTTACGCGCATAAACAGGTACCTTTGGTTTTACGGGTATGCATTAAAATAGTTTATTTACTATATTGATGTCTTATTTGTAAATTTGTTGACTGGTTGTAACCCCAACCGGCAATTTTGAGTATTTATAACATATGTTAACTGAATTTACCAATCTCCCGGATGATGCCCGGATATGGATTTACCAGGCCGATAAATCCCTGGAAGCCGACCAGGTTAATCGTATAGAAGCCAGGGCGGCTGAATTTTGTGCGCACTGGACGGCCCACAACACGCCCCTCAAAAGCTCGTATAAAGTGTTGCACAACAAATTCCTGGTGCTGGCCGTAGATGAATCCTACAACCAGGCCTCCGGCTGCTCAATTGATACTTCGGTACGGTTTGTACAGGAACTGGAACAACAATTAGGGGTAAGTTTCTTCGATCGTACCCAGGTGGCCTTTCTGATTGATGAGCATATTTATACCACCGGCCTGCATAACATAAAAGATGAAATAAATGCCGGTAAGATTGCCAGGGAAACCCTTACCTTTAACCTGCAGGCACAAAATATGGCCGAGTTTCACCAACAGTGGCTGGTGCCTGCGGCAGAATCGTGGATGAAACGGTATTTTAATGCGTAATACCTGGATCATATTATTGCTGCTCATCCCTCTGGTTGGTTTTGGCCAGTTTAAAAAGGCCAATAAAAAGCTAACGCGGGGAGAATACGAGTTGGCTATCGATGCCTATCAAAAACTTTTAAAAAACCCCAAATATGCCGGGGAGGCCAGCTTCCGGATTGGCGAAGCTTACCGCTTATCCAACCGTATTAAACAAGCCCAGCCGTATTATGAAACGGCCATCAAAAACGGCTACCGGGCTGAAGAGGTTTACTTTTACCTGGCCTATGCCAAAAAAGCCAATGCCGATTACCCCGGGGCCGAAAAACAGTTGCGGCAATATCTTAACCGCGGTAAAGATGAAAAACTGGTTGCCCTCGCAGAGAAAGAACTGGACAACCTCAGCACGTTGGTCTTGCTTGAAGAAAAAGAATCTTACTACCGGGTAAAAAACCTTAGCGCCATAAACACAGCAGCAGCCGAATATTCCCCGGTGTACAAGGATGGCTACCTCTACTTTACCAGCAACCGCTTTGGTGGTAAAATGTATAAGGCCACCGGTACGCCTTTTACCAATATTTACCGGGTTAAAACGCGGGGGGCCAGGGTAGATACCACCACCATAAAATTATTTGGCGAAAACCTCAACACCCCCAACGCCAACGATGGTACGCTGGCCTTCTCACCCGATGGCAAAACGGTGGTTTTTGCCAAAGGCAACACCGGCAAACGTAAAGGCACGGCCGATGTAAACCTGTATATTTCCCGCTACCGCAACAAGGCCTGGTCAGAACCGCGGATGCTGTCAATCAGCAAACCCGACACCTGGGACTCCTCGCCCTGCTTCAGCCGCGATGGCCGTACGATCTACTTTTCTTCTTTGCGTGATGACCCCGATGCCCAGGGAGGAATCGACCTTTATTCGGCCCGCATGGACCGCAGAGGGCGCTTCGGCCGGGTAAAAAACCTTGGCCCCGAAATCAACACCCCGGGCGATGAGATGTTCCCCTATATTTCCAATGATGGCCACCTCTATTTTTCTTCTACCGGCCACCCGGGATTTGGCGCCCTCGATCTGTTCGTGGCCAAACGCAAAGGCGGCCAGGTAACCGTAGAAAACCTGGGCAAGCCAATGAACTCGGCCAGTGATGATTTCGGTATTAATATGTTTAAGGCCGACCGCGGCTTTTTCTCCTCCAACCGCCCCGAGGGCAAAGGCGATGACGATATCTGGACCTTTGTGAATGATGACCCCAACCTGAAAACGGTTAATTACTTCCTCGAAGGCATTACCAAGACCCACGATGAAGATAATAAGGAAAGGATCTTGCCGAATGTAAGGGTAATGCTGATTGATTATCAGCAAAATATCCTTGACGAAATGGTTACCGGGGCCGATGGCAAGTTTAAATTCAGGGTTTATGAAAATGAAAACTATGAATTGATGGGCGAAAAACTGGGCAAAGATGCCGACAACTATTATGTTACCCGCCTGGAATATTCTACCATCGGCCGCTCCATCCCCCAGGAAGAGCTAACCCAACTGGTTACCGATGTTACCTTCGATACCCTCATGTACCTCGATAAGATTATTATTGATAAATCTATTGTGCTGGAAAATATTTACTATGAGTTCGCCAAATGGGATATTACCCCCGAAGCCGCCCAGGAGTTGGATAAGCTGGTGGACATTCTGCTGGACAACCCCGAAATCCGTATTGAGCTTAGCTCCCATACCGATAGTGTGGACACCGAGGCCTACAATATGCGCCTGTCGCAACGCAGGGCCGAAAGTGCCGTGAACTATATCATCCAGGCAGGCATCGACCCCACGCGTATTGTGGCCAAAGGCTATGGCGAATCCAGGCCCATTGCCCCCAACACCAACCCCGATGGCACCGACAACCCCGAGGGGCGGGCCAAAAACAGGCGTACCGAGTTTAAGGTAATCAGCATTAACCGTAATGCCGGTAAAAAGGGCGAAGATGAATTTGAAGAAGACAAGTACTTCAAAGATGATGACGGGGGCGATAGCGGGGGCTGACAATCTGTTCTCCTTATCTCGATTTATAACGAAAAAACAGCTTATCCTGCCGCTCTTTCAACAAGCGGTATAGGCTGTAAGCCCAGGTAGGATTAACCCGAAAAAGCAAAACCTAGAACCCCCATTTAGTCCGTTCCCTTACAGACATCTGGCCATGGCAGTTTTATCGTCCGGCCACATACGGGCTAAAGGTAAATCATTATTTTTGCCGTATGAGTAATCGTTACAGCCAGCGCGGGGTTTCGGCCGACAAAGAAGATGTACACCAGGCAATAAAAAATGTAGATAAAGGCCTGTTCCCCAAAGCTTTTTGCAAGGTGGTGCCGGACCTCCTGGCCAATGACCCCGCCTACTGCACTATCATGCATGCCGATGGGGCCGGCACCAAATCATCGCTGGCCTACCTCTACTGGCGCGAAACAGGCGACCTTTCGGTGTGGCAAGGCATAGCCCAGGATGCCATTGTGATGAATACCGATGACCTTCTATGTGTGGGGGCCACCGATAACATTCTTTTGTCTTCAACTATCGGCCGCAACAAAAACCTTATTCCCGGGGAAGTAATAGCGGCCATTATCAACGGCACCGAAGCGGTGCTGGCCATGCTGCGCGACCACGGCATGAACATTACCTCCACCGGAGGGGAAACAGCCGACCTGGGCGACCTGGTGCGCACCCTTGTGGTTGACAGCACCGTTACCGCCCGCATGCCCCGCGCAGACGTTATTTCCAACAACAATATCAGGCCGGGGGATGTTATTGTGGGCCTGGCTTCTTTCGGTCAGGCCAGCTACGAAGACCGTTATAACGGGGGCATGGGCAGCAACGGCCTTACCTCTGCCCGGCACGATATTTTCAGCCACATCTACGCAGAAAAATACCCCGAAACCTATGACAAGGCCGTACCGCCAGGGCTGGTTTATGCCGGCAAATACCGGGTGCAGGATACCCTTGCGGAAGTGCCGGTAAATATCGGTCAACTGGTGCTTTCCCCTACCCGCACCTATGCGCCCATTATTATTAAGGTGCTGGCAGAGTTACGGCAATACATTCACGGCATGGTGCATTGCAGTGGTGGGGCACAAACCAAAGTGCTGCATTTTGTTGATAACCTGCATATTGTTAAAGACAACCTTTTTGCTACCCCACCCTTATTCAGGCTGATACAACAACAAAGCCAAACCGCCTGGCAGGAAATGTACAAAGTGTTTAACATGGGCCACCGGCTGGAAATCTACCTGCCCCAAACCTATGCCCAGACAGTTATTGATATCTCGCGGTCGTTTAAGGTAGACGCGCAAATTATCGGTCATGTAGAAAGTGCCCGGCAAAAGCAACTGACCATCAAAAGCGAATACGGCACTTTTAGCTATTAGCCAACCGGGTTTTAAACTCCGCCAACGTGGGCAGCTCCTGATCTTTGGCCGAAGTAATAATTTTATCGGCTGGCAACTGCCAGTCAATACCCAATGCCGGGTCATTGTACAACAGCCCTGATTCCGCTTCTTTATGATAGTAATTATCGGCCTTATAATGTATGGTAGCCGTTTCTGTGAGTACCGCAAACCCATGGGCAAACCCACGGGGAATAAAGAGCTGGGTTTTATTGGCTGCCGACAGCAACAAAGAAAACTGCTGCCCGAACTGGGACGAACCCGGGCGCACATCCACTATTACATCCAGGATCTCGCCACTAATGGCCCGTACCAGTTTAGCCTGGGCAAATTCACCCATTTGCAAGTGCAGGCCCCGGATTACCCCGTAAGTTGACTTAGACTGGTTATCCTGCACAAATTGCGGGGCATACCCAATAGCCTCTGTGAGTACTTTTTGATTATAGCTTTCATAAAAGTAGCCCCTGTGGTCTGCAAAAACAGCCGGCTGGATGACAAAACAGCCTTTAAGCGGTGCCTCGGTTATTTTCATCGCACCAGGCCCATTAAATATTCCCCGTAGCCGCTTTTTACCAGTGGCCCGGCCAGCCTGGCCAGTTGCCCCGCATCAATATAGCCCATATTATAGGCCACCTCTTCAATACAGCCTATTTTTTGCCCCTGGCGTTCTTCAATTACCCGCACAAACTCCCCCGCCTGCATCAGCGAAGCAAAGGTGCCGGTATCCAGCCAGGCAGTGCCCCGGCTCAAAACACCCACATTTAATTTCCCTTGTGCCAGGTAAACTTTGTTAACATCGGTGATCTCCAACTCGCCCCGGGCGCTGGGCTGAATGTTTTTGGCCACTTCAACCACAGTATTATCATAAAAATACAGCCCCGGAACAGCAAAATTGGACTTGGGCCTGGCCGGCTTTTCTTCAATAGAAATGGCATGCCCCTGGTCATCAAATTCCACCACCCCATAGCGCTCCGGGTCCGACACATGATAGGCAAAGACCACCCCGCCCTCAGGGTTGTTAAACGATTGCAGCGATTCCGACAGGCCTACCCCGTAAAATATGTTGTCGCCCAAAATCAGGGCCACCTTATCCTGGCCAATAAACTCCTCGCCTATTAAAAAAGCCTGTGCCAGGCCCTCCGGCTTTTCCTGCACGGCATAGGAGAAAGAACACCCCAAGGCTTTGCCATCGCCCAGGAGTTTCTCAAAATTGGGCAGGTCGGCAGGGGTAGAGATAATCAAAATTTCATTTATGCCGGCCAGCATCAGGGTTGACAAGGGGTAATAAATCATCGGTTTATCATACACCGGCATGAGCTGCTTGCTCACAGCCAGGGTTAACGGGTGCAAACGGGTGCCGGCCCCACCGGCAAGGATTATTCCTTTCATATTTTTTTATTTGGCTACAAATATCACTAAAATAATGGGATTGGCGGAACTGGCCTGGCAAGTTTAGCGCCCTGTAGGGTATTTTGGCCTGGCGCTAACCTGTTTGCCAAACCGTGACTTGCGTAAGGCCTGCAAGCCGGTGGCAAACGACATATACGGTACGCCCCTGCGGTGGTTTTGCCTGCTGATGGCATACAATACCCGCCAATGGTGTAACAAAACCTGATACCCTTTAACCAACGGAAACCCCGGGGCATAAATATGGGCCGGCTCCGAAGCTGCCCCGTTGAGTTCCATGATTTTTATGTCGCCACGGCAGAGTGCTGCGGCATCCTGGCAGCGCACATCATAGCGACCGTAGTAAAAGCCATCAACCTGTTTGCTGATCCGGTCAAACGTTGCCGTAAGTTGCGGGGTAATCAGGTAATTGCCATCAATAAACCGGGTGCCCCGCACATGGTTACCTATGGGTTCCAGCAACACGGTTTCCCCGGGGGCAGGAACCCGCGCCAAATCAACCCCGGCCTTAGCATTCAGGCGTTTAATCTGCAACCGGGCCCGGCCATTCCGGGCCATCAACCGGGCAATGCTATCCTGGCCATTGCCGGTAACCGTAAGCAAGCCTTTAAGCACCACCGAAGAAACCGTGCCGCTTACCGCCCCGGGCATCCGGTAGTAGAACACCCCGGCCTCCATAGGTAAATCAAGGTATTCCTGCATCAACAACAAGCCCTTTACCCCGGTAAGGTAGTGTTGCAGTTCCGCGGCTGAGCGGATTAATTCAACCTTAAACCCACGTTCGCCAATATCAGGTTTCACCACTACCGGAAACACCAGCCCGGCAGGTTTCATGCCGGCCAGCACCTTCGCTAAAGGGTCATGCGCCTTAAAAAGCAGGGTTTTGGGCACTAAGCCGGGTGGAAGCTTATCCAGTATGGCCTTTTTAGAGGTGCCGATAATGCCTCCATAGGCAAATCCGGGGTTAACGGCACTTAGATAAAAAATAGCCTGCGCCCTGAGCCCACACCACAGCCAGTAGGCAAAAACCGGCAGATAAACCACATACCAGGGCCAATATTCCCAATGCGTAAGCTTAAGCCAAAAATTGCTTAAAAATGTTTTCACCCTGGCAAAATATTACCCTGCAGATTGGTTGCGATGGTACTTAATGGTAGAAACGGCAATGCCAAATTCGGGTGGCAGGGCAACCGCAGGGCAGCGCTCTTTAATGCCTATTTTCACCAGCGCCATGTGATGGATTATGTGTTCGATATTGTAGGTGATTTCACGGGCCATATTGGAGGGCACCGCAACCTCGGCATCGGTTTGCGGGTCATAGCTTACCCGCAGTTCCACTTCCCGGTCAAGGTCACAATGCGCGATGAACAGTTTAATCTTATTGATCACATCCAGGGCCAGGAGCTTGCTGGTTTCAATATTTCTATCGTGGTTACGCTTATCATAACTGATCTGCCCCTGGTGATAGCCCTTCATCAGACACTGAAAAAATTCCAGTGCGTGCCGGAAGTGCTGCCCGATAGTAGCCCCGTTGAAAGCCTGCACAGGCCGTACAAAATCAGCATCGGGTAGTTGTTCGATAACCCCGCCAATTTGATCCAGTATGTTCTGACATGCTTCTATTACCTTCATAGATGAGAAAAATCGATTAATACAGGCTATAATGTTAAGGTTTATTCCCGAAGTGTACAAATAATAAGCTTAGCAAAAGCGCAGGTTCTGGCACCGGCATTATACCGCTATTACAATTCTGCTGCCGGAAAAGTTCATTGCGTGGCCATTATTTTTTGCCAGTTGGCATCGGCCTTTGCCTTCAGGGCCTGCTCGTCCTTATTCCAGTCGATAAGGGTATTATTGAAATAAAAATTATAGAACAGGTAAAGCCTGCCGCCAATAATTTTAAAGGTTTTAGGGTCAATTTTAACTTTCTCCCCGGAAACGCCAATGGCATAGGCGCACCAGCCTCCGTACATGGGCTCAAACTTTTCCGGCTGCTTCTGAAACAAGGCCTGGTTATCGGCACTGCTAAACAGGTAGGTTACCCCCAGGTACTCTACCGGCAAGGATTTTTTGCCTTTTACCGGTTCGCCCATAAAATAACTTACTACATCATAGCCCTGTAGGGCAACATGGTTTTCGTCCAGGTTAAACGCCTTTTGCCGCTGGGCGGTATCCTGGGCAAGCAGCCCGTTGCCGGCACTCAGGGTAAGTACAACCAACAGCATGATGCTTATTCTTACTTTCTGCATAACCACAAAATAACACTTTTTATGTGATAATAGTTTTCACCAACGGCCAAACCTGCTCCGGTTCATAGCCTTTGTTGATCACATAACGGGCCACCTTGTGGCGCAGGGCGTAGCTATTGGGCGCTGAAACCTGCGCCACCTTTTGTTTGATCAAGTCCGTCAGGGTCTGCCGGTATTCCTCTTCATCAATGGCGGCCAGGGCTTTGTTAATAGAATATTCCGAGACTTTCTTTAAGCCGAGGTGCTGTTTTATTTTGTTCCTGCCCCATTTTTTCACCCTGAACTTACCCCCGGCAAAAGCTATGGCGTAGCGTTCTTCATTCAAATAGTTCTCGGTAATCAGCCAGGCCATCACTTCCTGCACTTGCCCGCTGAAAAGGCCATAGCTATAAAGCTTTTGCTCTACTTCGGTATGGGCCCTTTCCTGATAAGCACAATAGCGGGCAATTTTCAGCTTTACACTGGCAATAGTGGCTTGGCCTTTATTTGTTTCACCGGCTGATTTAGCCATTGCGAGGGGGCTTATTTTATATAGCCTTTGCGCTTTAAGATGGTTTCGACAAACTTACGCTCGTTTTCGGTCTTGAATATTTTGGCCGGCAGGTAGATTAACTGGGCGTTGTTAACCACCAGCAGGATACGTTCTTTATTTACCTTGGCCGCTTTAATTTGGTCCCAGTTAATGGGCATCCCCTGTTTTGATGACAGCTTGATCATCACCTGCTGTGAGCTGATCTCATAGGCCAGCTTTTCAAATAAAATTTTTGATTGCTCCAACTGGGTAACCCCGGTAAACTGGATCAGCCAAAAGAGCAAATATAACACCACTGCGATGGCGGTACCCCAAAACCACCAGGCATTAGGCACAATAAAATAACCGCTGCACAGGGCCAGCACAATAAGACTAACCCACCATTGCTTCTGTAATATGTTGATCATGGCCTCCTTGATGTAGGTGCCGGTCGCTAGTTTGTACTTTTTGGTTTTAACTATCATGGTTTTCGCCAGCTAGGTAATAATTTGGCTGCAAATATCGAAGTTATTCGCTGAGAAACCATTGTTTAAGGCAAATATGTTACCCTGCGGGCCCAATATCGGCCTTCAGGCTCATGTCTAAACTTTTATAGCTGTGGGTAAGCGCCCCTACCGAAATAAAGTCCACTCCGGTGCCGGCTATCGCGCGGATATTACGTTCATCAATGCCCCCGCTGGCTTCGGTAGGGCATTGTTTGCCCACCAACTGCACTGCCCTGGCCAGTGTTGCCACCGGCATATTGTCAAGCATAATAATATCGGCTTTGGCGGCCAGCGCCTGCTTCACCTCCTCCAGGTTTCGGGTTTCTACTTCAATTTTGAGCTTAAGTTTATGCACGGCCAGGTATTCCCTGGCCCGGGCCACAGCCGGGGCAATGCCCCCGGCAAAGTCAATATGATTGTCTTTCAGCAGCATCATATCATACAAAGCAAACCGGTGGTTATGGCCCCCGCCAATCTTTACTGCCCATTTTTCAAACATCCTGAAATTAGGCGTGGTTTTGCGGGTATCGAGCAAGGCGGCACCGGTGCCGGCCAGCATATCCGTCAGATAACGGGTTTTAGTGGCTATGCCGCTCATCCGCTGCATAAAGTTCAGCACCAGCCGCTCAGCCGATAAAATCGACCTGGCGCTACCGGTTACGGTCAGGGCGGTTTCCCCGGGGTTGACCCATTCACCATCCTGCTTCCGTAGTTCCACCACCAGGGCCTTGTCCACCAGGGCAAAAACTTCACCGGCTACCTCCTGGCCGGCCAGGATGCCTTTTTCTTTGATAATTAACCGGGCACGGCCTTCGGCACCGGCATCAATGGCTGCCAGGGTAGAATGGTCGCCCGGGCCAAGGTCTTCCGCCAGGGCATTTTTGATAAACTCCCGGATTAAACCCGGGTTAAGGTAAGCTAAGTTAAGGTTCATGGGCGGCCGGGCTACTCTTTAATGAAACTCATCTCATACACCAGGTTCCTGCCATTCACCTGTTTCAGGCGAATCCATACCCGGTACTTGCCCAGGGCATTTTTGTATTCGCCAATGGCATAGGGCGAGCCGCTTTTAGAAGCCCCCTGGTGGTTAATGGCAAACATCTGCGGGGGGCTTTTACTGAAAAAATCCTTCAGCACCGCCTCGGCCTGGGCCTTACTGTAAGAAGCTTCCCGGCCATCGATATTCAGCTCTACGGTACGGCTGAATTGCTGCACCAGGTCTTTGGCATTACCGGTTTTAATAATCCTGGATAACAAGGCAAAATCCTCCTCCTGGGCTAAGGCCGGGGCCGCCAGCATTGTCAGGGCCATAAGAAAAATAGCGAGAAAGGGTTTACTGTTGTTCATCGGTTTGCAGGGTACCAAAACTATGCCAGATAAGAAAATAAGCTCACCCGTTGCTGAACAAAGCTACAGCCCATTCCTTATATTTGCAAAATATACGATTTTTAGGCTTGTCAAGATAACGAATGAACAAGAAAGTCCTGTTAATGATCCTGGATGGCTGGGGTATTGCCCGTAATAAAGAGGTGTCGGCCATAGACCAGGCCAATACCCCCTTTATCGATTCCCTTTATGAAAAATACCCGCACAGCAAGTTGCAGGCCTCGGGCCTGGCCGTAGGCTTGCCGGAAGGGCAAATGGGCAACTCCGAGGTAGGCCATATGAACATTGGCGCAGGGCGGGTGGTTTATCAGGACCTGGTGAAGATCAACCGGGCGGTTGAAGATGGCTCCCTGGCCAAAAACCTTACCCTGCAAAAAGCCTACCACCAGGCGGCCGCCAACAACAAGGCGGTGCACCTGCTGGGCCTGGTCTCCGATGGCGGGGTGCATTCGCATATTAACCACCTGAAGGGGCTGATCACGGCCGCCAAGCAATTGGGGGTGAAAAAATTGTTTGTCCATGCCTTTACCGATGGCCGTGATTGTGACCCGAAGAGCGGCCTTGGGTTTATTAAAGAGCTGGAGGCACACCTGGCCAGAGAAACCGGTACCCTGGCTACGGTTATTGGCCGCTACTACGCCATGGACCGCGACAAACGCTGGGAGCGGGTGCGCCTTGCCTACGATGCCATGGTCAACGGCCTGGGCCGGCTTACCCGCGATATTGACCAGGCCATAGTTAAGTCTTACGAACAAGATATAACGGATGAATTTATTAAACCCATTGTGCATACCGATGACCATGGCCAGCCGGTAGGGTTGATTAAAGAGGGTGATACGGTAATTAGTTTTAACTTCCGCACCGACCGTGGCCGTGAAATAACCGAGGTGCTCAGCCAGCAGGACCATGCTGATTTTGGCATGCACAAGCTTGCCCTCGACTACCTCACCATGACCAATTATGATGACAGCTTTCAGGGGGTAGAGGTCATCTATGACAAAGAAGATTTACGCCATACCCTGGGCGAAGTTTTGCAGGATAACGGCAGGCAGCAAATCAGGATAGCCGAGACCGAAAAATACCCGCATGTTACCTTTTTCTTTTCGGGAGGCCGTGAAACCCCGTTTAAAGGCGAAAAAAGGATTCTCTGTCCATCACCCAAAGTGGCTACCTACGACCTGCAACCGGAAATGAGCGCCAAAGACATTGCCGAAAATATTATCCCCGAACTCAATACGCAGGCGCCTGATTTTATCTGCCTTAATTTTGCCAACCCCGATATGGTTGGCCATACAGGGGTATTTGCCGCAGCCGTAAAAGCCTGCGAAACCGTAGATTTTTATGCAGGCCAGGTGGTAACTGCGGCCCTGCAGAACAACTATACTACCCTGATTATTGCCGACCACGGCAACCCCGATATCATGGTCAACGAGGATGGCACCCCCAATACCGCCCATACGACAAACCTGGTGCCCTGTATTTTAGTTGATAACGCCTTTAAAGGCCAGGTAAAAGACGGTAAACTGGGTGACCTGGCCCCCACAATCCTCACCCTCATGGGACTGGGCATCCCTGAAGAAATGACCGGGGAAGTTTTGCTGGCATGAGATGGTTTGTACCCTTTTTTGTTGTGTTCCTGTGGGGTTGCGACAAGCAACTGCCCCGGCACAAGGCCAGTAAGCATTTTGATGTGCCGGGCCTGGTGGCTGAACTGGTACGCAACATGAACGACCGCCAGTTTACGGTAAGCAAATCTTTTACCTTGAATGGCCACCCGGAAACAAAAACCATTGCCCCGGCCGACTCTGTTTTTTGGGCGCGGGAATTAAGCCGCCTGCAAGAAATTGACCTGAACGCCCCCCAATACCGTGATAACCTGGCCATCACCAATAAGGCCGACAGCCTGAGCAATTTACAGGTACGGGTGTTTACCCTCAGGGAGCAGAAAAACCTGCCGCTGAAAAAATTAGCCCTCTATTACCTGGACGACCCGCACGAAATACGCCAACTGCATTTGCAACTGGCCAGCAATAATTTTATTGCCCACACCCGTACATCGCTTACCTTGTGGTTAAACCGCTATAGCGGGCAGTTGTTGCTTGACTCGCTAAAAATTACCGGCAGCGATGCTATTGTACTACAACCGGCCAGGGAGTACCAAACCATCAGTAAAACAGTTTGGCCGGGAGCCGTTAAAGCTGCAAAATAGCATCAATCAGCCCCAGGTTATCTTCCTTGGCCTTTACCACCAGAACGGGGCTGTCAATATCACTTTCTACCAGCTTGGCGGCCACACTGCCCAATAATACCGAAGACAAGGCTGTGCGCCCCTTGGAGCCAATTACCACCAGATCATAGTGGTGGGTAGCGGCATACTCGCTGATCAGCAAATCGGGGTGGCCATGCTTATCCAGCAGATACCGGGCGTCAACGGCAATGCCTTTTACATCTTCTTCTTTAATAAAAGCTGCAAAGTCTTCCTGTGAATGCATAAGCATAATTTCGGCAAATTCTTCATAGGTTTTGCCGGTAGTATGATAACCGGTAGGCACCTCGTACGTATGCAGGCAGGTAACGCTGGCCTTAACCAAACCGGCTATTTTAACGGCTTTTTGCAAGGCCAGGTGCGAAGCACGCGAAAAATCGGTAGGCACCAGAATAGTTTTAGGCTTCAGGAGACTGTTGGCAGTAACAAATAAAGCCGAGCAATGCACAATATTAACAATATTGCGTGAGGTTATCCCTTTGCCAATAGGGTATTGCTTTTTGCCTAAAATTATCAGGTCAATCTCTTTTAGCTGGGCCCATCTTATAATTTGGTGCGTGGGATCCCCCTCCAGCACATCAAAATGAAACGTAGAGGCTATGCCGTCAAAAGCATGGGCAATGCGGTGACGCATTTCCTGCGCTACCCGCTCCTCGGGGGGCAGGCCCAGGCCGGGAAAGTCCTGGCGCACCGTGTCCGGCACCTCCAATGACTTTACTACGGTAACAAAATAAATATTATCGGCACGGCCAAAACCGGCATACTCTGCCGCGGCCTTAATCAGGGTTTCGTCCATATCGGACTGGTCGAGGCATACCAGTAAGCGCTTAAAATCGTACATAACAGTGGGTTTAAATTGTCTTGCCTAATTTCCTGAAAATTACCCAATAAGTAAAGAAAAAACGAATGCTTATTCTGCCTGCACAATATTGGCCGGCAGGATTTTCAGCAACATGGGCAGGGTAAGAAAAGTAGTAGGCAGGCCGATAACCACAAAAGTGGGCACTTTTTTGAGTACATTGATCAACTCATCTTTCAACCGTGCGGCTTCCTGATCGGTCAGGTCACCGGCCCGGGCCTTGGCCAGCAGGGTATTCAGCTCCGATTCCCCTTTAATTTCGGTAGCGATGCGCATGGCATTGCGGGCGGCCATCTGCCGGATACGGTTGATATATTCTTCTGATACCTGGCTGTAATCGTGCTCGCTGCGCAGGTCCTCAAGAAACTCCCAGTGCTCCAGCACAAACCCTTCCACGGCCAGCAGGCTGTTTTCCAGGTCTTCTTCAAAAAAGCCTAAGGAGGCATTAAACCGTTGCAGGAATTCATATTCCGAATCTTCCAGTTTGCGGTCGGCCCACACGGTGAGAATGGCCAGTTCCAGAAAATACTTTTTCAGGATCCAGGAGTTGTGGGTAGGCAGGTTAATATCTTCTATCAATACCCCTTCGGCAAAGATTTTCCGGGCCTCTTCCTTTTGCCGGGCATTGAGGTGCGAAGAACCAAGAAAATAGTCAAACAGCCCCTGTTCCTCTTCTTCAATAATTTTATTGGCATGGGCCGCAGCCGCCAGTACCTTTACTACCGAGAAGCGCAATGATTCCTTCTCCGCTTTAAAAAAAACCGCTACGTTTTTGTCTATGTTGGCATGCATCCACTGGCCGAAAAAGTAAATATCCAGGAACAGCAAACTGTTATTGAAAAAATTAACCCAGAAATTGTCCTCCTCTTTATTCATCATCACCCGTTTTTCGAGGATTTTTTCGGCAACCTCTAAGGGTGATTTTTTGCGGCCAAACAGGGTGCGTGACGACACCGACAATTCCGGATATACCTTATTGTAAAAATCCCCGATATTATGCACCGTTTTCATGATCACCTCCGAAAAGTCGTCTTCATTGTTTACCTCCTGGTGGTGCAAGATTAAGGACCCGTTAATCAGGCTTTCGGCCATCAGCACTTTCATCTTGTTCAGGTTTGATAACTCAACGTCATCACCGGTGAGGTCGCTATGTAAAATCGGGTGGCCGTACAGTAAGCCATTGGGCCTCAGCAAGCGGTACAACGATTGCTCCGGGTGGTGGTCTTCGGCCGTCTCCTTAAAAAAAGATTGGAATAAATCCTTCCGGTATTCAAGATACTCAGTCAGCCAGCCTTTCTTACCCGGGTTTAATGCCATAGTTATCTCTTTTGCTGCACCCCAAAAGTAGCAACTTTGTTTTTTTATATGCCTTTTATTCCCCTATGGTAAGTAAAAATCGGCTAATTTTTAATATCTTTTTGCAAGAATGAACCCAAGACTTGGAAAACTTATATTTGGCCTTGGCTTATCACTATTGAGTGTAAGTATTGGTGTATTCGGGTACATGGCCATTGAAAACTATTCGTTTACCCAGGCCATTTATATGACGGCCATTACCATTTCCACGGTTGGCTACCGCGAGGCCAAACCGCTCTCTGAGGCCGGTATGATCTTCACCAGCGCCTACATCATGTTTAATATTGGCCTGGTGGCCTATATGGTATCGTATGTGGCCCGTTTTGTTTTTGAGGGAGAGTTGAAAAACCAGTACCGGCACTATGCCAATGTTAACTATTTGAAAAAAATGAAAAACCATGTAATTGTTTGTGGCTATGGGCGCAACGGCTCAAAAGCCGTAAGTGAACTGAAAAAAAGTAAGCAGAAGTGTGTGGTCATTGACAACAAGCCGGAACTGGCCGACACCCTTATGAAGGTGGCCGATGCCTTTGTTATTGGCGATGCCAGCGATGAACAAGTATTGCTAAAAGCAGGTATTAAAAATGCCAAAGCCATCATTATTGCCCTGCCCAACGATGCCGAAAATGTGTACATCACCCTGTCGGCCCGCGAAATGAACCCGCCTATGCAGGTAATCAGCCGGGCCACTACCGAACTCACGCAAAAAAAGCTGCTCAAGGCCGGTTCCGATACGGTTATCATGCCCGATTCCCTTGGGGGCAAGCATATGGCCCAACTCATTACCCGGCCATCGGTCATCCAGTTTTTGAGCCTGCTCGAAGGCATCGATGGCAACTTCACTATCGAGCAGGTTAACTATGATGAGCTAAAACCGGAATACCAGGGAGCCACTATCATGAAAATGAACATCCGCCAAAACACCGGGGTATCGGTAGTGGCCATTCAATCTGCCGGGGGCGCTTTTCAAATCAACCCTGCGGCCACCACCGTGCTTAAACCGGGCGAAAAGTTTATCATCATGGGCACCACCAATGAAATTGCCGTGTTTAAAAAGGCCTATCTGCAGGCAACATTTCGCTACCATTAGCATAATTTGTTGCCGTGTTCTGCCGTAGGTTAAATAATTTTACGGTAAACCCACTAAAATCATGAAAACTAACTATCGCTCACTGGCTGCTATCCTGCTCCTGGCCGTTGGTTGTGCCCCGGCCGAAAAACAAGCCCCGCTAAACTACCCCGAAACCCAAACCGTTGACCAGACCGACACTTATTTTGGCGTTGAGGTTCCCGACCCCTACCGCTGGCTGGAAGATGACCGTTCGGCCGAAACAGCCGCCTGGGTAAAGGCCCAGAATGAGGTAACTTTTGGCTATCTGCAACAAATCCCTTATCGCGATAAAATAAAAGCCCGGCTGGAGCACCTGCTTAACTACGAGCGGGTATATGCCCCGGTAAAGCATGGTGAATGGAATTATTATTACCGTAATGACGGCCTGCAAAACCAGAATGTCCTCTACCGGCAAAAGCTGGCTGGCGGAGACGAAGAAGTTTTTATTGACCCCAATACGTTTAAAGAAGATGGCACCATCTCGCTGGCCGGCACCAGCTTTACCAAAGATGGTTCGCTGATGGCCTACCTGATCTCCGAGGGTGGCTCCGACTGGCGCAAGGCCATTGTGCTGAACACCACTACCAAAGCAATTGTGGGCGACACCCTGAAAGACATCAAATTCAGTGGTATTTCGTGGCAGGGGAATGATGGTTTTTATTACAGCAGCTACGACAAGCCCAAAGGCAGCGAGCTTTCGGCCATGACCCAGCAACACAAGGTGTATTATCACCAGTTGGGCACCCCGCAATCAGCCGACAAGCTAATTTTTGGCGGGGAAGGGCAGGTGCGCAGGTACGCTGGCGCCTACCTTACCGAGGATGAGCGTTATCTGGTGCTCACCGCCTCTACCAGTACCTCCGGCAACGAACTGTACATCAAAGACCTCCGCAACCCCGGTCATGATTTTATAACGGTAGTGGGTAATTTCGACAATAACCACTATGTGATTGACAATGAGGGCAGCACATTGTTTATCCACACGAACCTGGATGCCCCCAACAACCGCATTGTAAAAGTAGATGCCGCCAACCCGGCCCCGGAAAACTGGGTGGATGTGATCCCCGAAAATGATATGGTGATGAGCGCTGCAACAGCCGGCAAAAAGTTCTTCGTCTTTTATCTTGAAGATGCCAAAACCAAGGTGGTGCAGTACAACCGTAAGGGTGAAGCGGAAAGAAATATTGAACTGCCCGGGATAGGCACGGCCCGTGGTTTTGGCGGGGAGGCTTCCGATGCCGAAGTATATTATACCTTCACCTCCTTCACCTATCCTGCCACTATTTTTAAATACACCATCGAAACCGGTGAATCCACCGAATATATAAGGCCCAAGGTAGATTTTAACCCGGATGATTATGAAACCAAACAGGTGTTTTATACCAGCAAGGACGGCACCCGTATTCCCATGTTTATTGTCCACAAAAAAGGGCTTGAACTAAATGGTAAAAACCCCACCTACCTCTATGCCTATGGTGGGTTTAATATCAGCCTACGGCCATCATTCAGCGCCAGCCGCATTGTCTGGTTAGAGAATGGGGGCGTTTATGCCCAGCCCAACCTGCGCGGTGGCGGGGAATATGGCGAAAAATGGCATCTTGCCGGCACTAAAATGAACAAGCAGAATGTCTTTGATGACTTTATTGCCGCAGGTGAGTACCTGATTAACCAAGGCTATACCTCCCACGACTACCTGGCCATTGCCGGGGGCTCCAATGGCGGCCTGCTGGTTGGCGCTACTATCACCCAGCGGCCGGGCCTTGCCAAAGTAGCCTTTCCGGCCGTAGGCGTGTTGGATATGTTGCGCTATAACAAATTTACCGCAGGGGCCGGCTGGGCGTTTGATTATGGCACGGCCGAAGACTCCAAAGAAATGTTTGAATACCTGAAGGGCTACTCCCCTTTGCACAATATCAAACCCGGTACCGCTTATCCGGCTACGCTGATTACCACAGCCGACCACGATGACCGGGTAGTGCCGGCCCACTCGTTTAAATTTGCCGCCACCCTGCAAAAAGCCCAGGCCGGCACCAACCCGGTATTGATCCGCATAGAAACCGATGCCGGCCACGGGGCCGGTACGCCCATAACCAAAACCATAGAACAGAATGCCGACCGCTACGCCTTTGCCTGGTATAATATGGGTATTGTACCGAAACTGGCGAAAGAAGGGATGTAACAGAAACCTTACCAAATAGTGTACATGCCACCCCTGCGGAACTTCGTGGTGTCGAAAGCGGGGAAGCCACGCCCGGGCAGGTGCCTGTCCCGCGCTACGGCCAGCATCTGCCGGGCCATTTCCGCTACCCGGCCTTCGCCCAGCATCCGTTTCATAAAACGACTGTCACTAACTTTGCCGCCATGCATCGTCTGCACCTGTGCCAGTATCTTGTTAGCCCGGTGGGGATAAACGGCCCGGAGCCAGTTACGAAAAATACCTTCCACCGCGCCATTCAGCCTTAACACCGTGTGGCTTACCTCTACCGCCCCGGCCGTTGCGGCTGCCTTTACCAGGGCCGGGATTTCACTCATATTCAGGCCGGGAATTACCGGGGCTATCATCACCCCGGCCGGCACCCCGGCAGCCGCCAGTTCGCTAACCACGGCAAAACGTTTACGGGCCGTGGCTGTGCGGGGCTCAAGCTGTCTGCGCAAGGTTTCGTTCTGGCTGGTGATGGAGACCATAACCTGCACCAGCCGGTGGCTGGCCAGTTCGGTCAAAATATCGAGGTCGCGCAATATAAGGCTGTTTTTGGTGATGATGCTCACCGGGTTGCGAAACTTCAGGCACAGCTTCAGCAGCTTGCGGGTGAGCTTAAACTGCCGCTCGGCCGGTTGGTAGCAATCGGTATTGCCCGAAAACATTACCGGCTGCACCTGCCAGCGGGGGTGTAAAAAAGCCTCTTCCAGCAATTGCGGGGCATTGTGTTTGACAATAATTTTCGCTTCAAAGTCAAGACCGGCACTATAGCCCCAGTACTCATGGGTTTCGCGGGCATAGCAATATACACACCCATGCTCACACCCCTGATATGGGTTTACCGAAACCGCAAAAGGCACATCCGGACTGCTGTTTTTGCTGATAATTTTTTGCGGGTACTCCTTAACAAAGGTGGTCCTCGGGGAGGGCCTGGTAAAGTCATCTACCCCCTCTTCATGAAATTTGCCTGCCCGGGCCGCTAAAAACCTGTTGGCTGGCTGGTACGTAGCCCCTCTACCCCGGTGAATTTGATTTTCCATAGCTAAAGATAGCCATATTATTTGGTAATTACTAATTTAATTAGTTTTTTTTATTAATGCGAATATGCCAAAAAAGGGGGGCTGGCAATTTTATAAGAAATACAGTTTCGCGATTTCCCACACCACATAAAGAATATAGAGCAGGATCAGGGTAAGGCCCAGACCGGGGCCAAGGCGCCATTTTTTCCATATCAGGGTAAACAGCAGCAGCAATACCGAGGTAAATAACAGGGCAATGGAAATACCCAGGCCTTCAATATTGGTTACCAGTTCGGAGTCAACGAGGTACGATTTAATCAGCCAGGGCAAGCCCAGCCCAATAAAAATATCAAAAATGTTTGAACCGATACCGTTGCTCACGGCCATGCCGCCCCGTCCCTGCTTGGCCACAATCACCGATGACATCATATCCGGCACGGAAGTGCCTACGGCCAGTACGGTGAGGGCTATGACCACTTCGGGGATATCGAGGGTATGGGAAATAACAATAGCGCTTTCTACCAGCACCCAACACAAAGCACCAATAAAGGCGATGGAAATAAAGAAGATAAGGAAATAGTATTTGGGCCGGGGAAAGATCACCGCCAGCATCCAGTCGAAAGGTTGAAAAACCCGCATTAACCCTTTTTTGGGTTCGTCTTTCTCTTCTTCCGGATCTTCATCGGTTAAATCATACTTAAACCATTTACGCCAGCGCACAACGGCAAATACATAAACAATGTACAACAGGATAAACCCTGCCGCTTCGGCCATAGACACAGAGCCGTTGTTCAATACATAATAGAGGGCAAGAATAGCCAGCACATAAAAAATCAAGTCCCTGACCACCGGCTGCCAGGTAAGGGTTGATTTCTTTACCAGGCCGACCGCCCCCACAATAACCAGCAGGTTAAAAAGGGCTGAACCAACAATAGTGCCTATCCCGATGTCGCCATGGCCACCCGGCTTAAAGATGGAAATCATGGCCACAAAAAGCTCCGGGGCACTGGAGCCGATAGCCATTAAAGTAGCCCCGGCCATGTCGTGCGACATCTTTAAGCGGCTGGAGATTTTATCCAGGGAAACAACAAAGTACTTGTCGCTTATTTCTGCAAGGAGATAAAACGATATAATTAACGCTATGACGGAGCCAACAAGTACCAATATCCGGGGTTTACGGGTTTTTAAACAAGTGTGTGCAAAAATATAACTCCCTGCATAAAATAAAAACTTATTACCACATTCAGTGAAATAATATCCTCCTGATAATTAATATTATAGAGGAAATAATTAAAACAATTGCCTAAGCTAGGGTATATAGGGTTGGTCACCAAAAGGTAAACGCCCTCAGCTATTTTTATAATAACCAACGAGCTGTTTTTGCAGGTTCTTCTTGGCCCTGTTAAGCAACGCTTCTACCGATGACAGGGTCAGCCCCATTACCCCGGCAATTTTTTTATTGGCCAGCCCCTGGTATTTGCTCAGCACAAAGGCTGTTTTCTGATTGGCGGGGAGCTTGTCAATAGCCGCGTGCAATACCGCTGCCCGCTCACGGTTGGCCAGCACGTCAAAGGGTGTGGCCTCGGCAACCGGGCGGTTACTTTGCCCCTGTTCAAATAAAATATCCAGCCCCAGTAAAAACTTGCTTTTCCTCGACCTGATCTTATTCAGGCTTTTGTTCACCGCAATACGGTACAACCAGGTGCTGAGCCGTGCCTCCTCCCTGAATGACCCGATGGCCTTGAAAACCTGAATGAAAACTTCCTGGGCTATATCTTCGGCCTCTTCGTAATTGTGCAGAAACCCATAACAGGTATTGAGGACCATTTGCTGATAAGTAGCAACCAGTTCCTTGTAAGCGGCCTCGTCTTGTAACTGCAATCTTTTTACCAGGCTTGCCTCATCCATACATCAAAATAACCCTATTCTTGCTTAATTTCCCCCTATATGACCCGTTACCGGCTTAAAACATGCTTACTTTTTCAGTGGGCGCAAGTTTTTTTTAAGAAGGTTGTCATAATATTAAACAAATGACCATGAACTGCCCGGAGTTTGCTGAAAATATTGTCTTCTACCTTGATGAAGAATTACCCCCCGCCAGCAAAGAAGCGTTTGCTGCCCACCGGGCTGCCTGTGCAAGTTGCCGGCAACTTTTTACTGCCGTAGCCGGCACCTACCAGGTAATCGACCAGGAAAGGCAAATTTCTGTCCGGCCGTATTTTTATCAGCGGCTCAAAACAAAAATGGCCCGCACACAGCAAAAGCAGCGTACGGGTACTGTGGTGGCCCTCTTAAAGCCCCTGGCAGTTGCTGCCAGCATTGCCCTGGGGGTTATTATCGGCAATGGCGAGCTGGAGTTGCTGTTTAACCAGGACAACGAGTGGGTTACCGCAGAGGAAACTTCGCTGGTTATGCCGGCTGAGTATTCCGTTTGGGTAACCATGATTGATGACGATGGAAGCGAAAACTAAAAAAACGATTTTACGCTGGGGTATCATCATTTTGGTGCTGCTCAATCTTTCTTCCCTGGCTACTATCTGGTACCATCGCTATCAATATGCACATACTTACCCGGGCTCCGAAAGGTACCGGCATTACCAGGAACAACGGGAGTTAAGGCGCCAGAACAAAACCGGGCACACGCATTATTTATCAAAAGACCTCAATCTCTCAGCCCAACAGCAGCAGGTATTCGACTCCATCTGGCATTACTATGCGGGTAAGCGGCTGGAACTGGAGAAACAATTAGAAGCCAGGCGCCAGCAAATGAGTAAACTGCTCAGTGAACAAGAACTCGACACGAGCGCTTTCCATACCCTGTCGGCCCGCCAGGCCCAGTTGATGCAGGAATTAAACCAATCAATGCTGGCCATGAACATGGCCCTGCGGCAGAATTTAACCGCAGAACAAATGCAAGGTTTTTTGCAGAAGATTGAACGGCTTAACCGTAAAAGAGGGGGCGCTACCCGGCACCGGGGCAACACCCGGAAAAATAAGTCTGATCAATAGCCCTTATCCGTAGAAGCACGACACCCGTGCATGATGACGGTTCTGCTACAGCCTGACAAGCCGGCCGGTTTTTATATCCCCAAACCTGCGCCTGTACCTCCTTTTACCACGCCAGGCACCTCACCCGGCAAGGTGGGCTAACCCGGATTATTCACGAAAATCGTGAATAATGATGTAAATTAACCGCCAAACGATTGTTTGTCAGTTAATTACATCAGGTCCTTAGACTCCGCTGAGCCGGAGTCTAAGGACCTGATGAGTGCAAAATATTTTACCCTTAAATTTGGGTCATGATTAATCTTTGAGTCATCCTGCATTTTGTGCATAACATGTTGTTTTACAATAGTTTGCAGTTCATCAGCCCTGGGGGCGAAAAATTCATATGAATTTTTCGGGCTAAGAAGCGTTTCATTGCTATAGACTTGTTTTATGTATTGCACCAAAACTTTACCCACCGCTTACCAAGCCCCAACACAAATCACCTGGCTATTGATTAATCACCAGGCGGCCCTAATAATCCTGGCTCTCCTTGTGCAGGATATTGCTTGTGAGGGGTCGAGGCCATCAGGCGTTACACTTAATTGATTGGCTATCGTTTAATTTGAAGCCTTTTTATTCAACTTTTTCAGACACTCCTCCTCGCTACCAAAAAAGATATATACAGGTTCTTCCGGTGTTCCTTTAATACCTTCGGGGGTATAGGTGCCTATCACCACCACCTCACTACCGGCCGGCAGGTACTTCCGTTTAATCTTGAAATCGAGGTTAGCCAGTTTTATTTGTGAAGGTGAGTATGTGTATTGAAAGTCTTTATAAGCAATAAGATAATTCTTATTAACACTATACTCATTTTCCTTTACTTTCTTCACCTTGATATCCGGAACTGTGACTTCCTCTTCGGGTGCGAAGAATATTTTTATGTCATTATACACATCATCCGTAGTTGTGTTAACAGCAACCGGTTCGCCAAACAGAAGCGGAAACTCCTGATCGTCCAATTGCAGATAAACATCACCGGCCATTGACACACTGGTAAAATAGCTCTCTGTTACCAGGCCGTCAAAATTGCTGTATTCGGCAGTAGCATTAAAATAACCCCATACCAGGTCTCCGGTTCCATCTGGTAGCCTGTAAGGCTTCCGGGTAGTTAACCGGCCGGAAAATTTATATCTCTTTCCATATTCTGGCTGGGAACTAAACAACTCGGTTTCACTGAATAACTCAAGTAATTTGCCGTATTCCATCTTAAACGACCAACGCAGGAGC
Source organism: Cyclobacteriaceae bacterium (assembly GCA_026989505.1). Lineage (GTDB taxonomy): Bacteria > Bacteroidota > Bacteroidia > Cytophagales > Cyclobacteriaceae > S012-113. Next base: position 451 of record JALSJF010000025.1, on the reverse strand, counting down.
CAAATGGTGCCTCCCACCAGTACGCCTGTAATTAATATGATGAACAAGGTTTCTTTGAAAGAACGGGGTACGTAATCAGACATATTTGTTATCTATTTAGTTAAGACTAAACATCGCCAACAACAAATTTTATTAAAAATATGAAAAGTTCAAAAATTCTTTAAAGGGTTTACCGCTAAGGTTATTTCTTGTACTATGACCAGTTTTCGGCCATCCTGATTAAGCTTCCCGTTTCAGGTACCTCATCCGGGCAATACTACAAGATAGGTAGTCAACCTAAGCATTTAATTTATTGATTGCCTAATTTACCCCGAAAAATTCTGATGAATTTTTCGGGGTAAGCGCTTTCTTTCCAATATTACCGTATTTCACGTTATTTTAGCCGAAAATTACAGACTATGTACCAACCAATATCACGGGTAGTTTTACTAATTTTAACATCAATAGCACT
>JALSJF010000024.1 GCA_026989505.1 Cyclobacteriaceae bacterium | reverse complement strand
GGCAGGAACGGCTATACCGGTAACGGTAGGAACTAATCTTAATTTCTCTTTTACCATTGCCGCCAATACGTTAGCGGGTGGTCACCATACGCTTTATGTACGGGCACTTGATATTGATGGGGTTTGGAGCCAGGTAGAATCGAGAACTTTTTTTGTGGATGCCCTGGCAGGAATAAAACTAGCCGGATTTGAGTATTTTTTTAATTCGGATCCCGGTATTGGCCTGGCTGACTCGGTAGCTTTTGTGCCGGTAAGGGATAGTATTGACAGTGTGATTAATCTTCCTACTACTGCACTTGGTGTAGGCACTCATGTGTTGGGTATCCGGCCGGTGAATGAGAATGGCACAGTGGGGATAACCGATTTCTACAACATCACCCTGTGTGACGGGGCCACGGCCAGCTTGCTTAGCGATGTAGTATGTGTGGGCACGCCCACCACGTTTACCGATGCTTCTGCCAATGTGCTTACCGGGGATGTGTATAGCTGGGATTTTGATAACGATGGTGTAGAGGACGCCAATACGGCCGGCACCCAGGCGTTTACCTACCCGGCTGCGGGAACGTATTGGGCCCAACTGAGTATCGACCGGGCGGGCTGTATCAGTATAGATTCGGTACAGGTTACCGTAGCGGCTTTGCCGGTGGCCAATGCCGGTCCGGACCAGGACATTTGTACCACGGCTACCACCCTGGCGGGGAATGCGGCCGGCCCCAACGAAACCGGCTCCTGGGCATTGCTGTCCGGCTCGGCCACCCTAGCCAACCCGGCCGATTCACTGTCGGCCCTGACCAATATTACCACCGATACGGTGCAACTGATCTGGCGCCTGACCAATACGTTGGCCGGCTGTAGTGCCGAAGATACGGTACGCATTATAGCCAACCTGCCCATTACAACCGGTTTGCTTACCGGTACGGTAGATATCGGCCAGACCCTGAACGTTAATGTGCAGGCAGCCGCTACCGTTAACCCGGGCGATGTGCTCACTACTTCGATCACTACCCCGCCCTTGTATGGTGTGGCCGGTGTGCTGGCCGATGGCAGCCTGGACTATACCCCTGACCCCGATGCGGGTAGCCGTGATTCGCTTGTTTACCGTATTACCAACCAGTGCAGCAATTTTGCCGAAAACCAGCTCATTCTTACGGTAGTCAACGCCCCTCCGGTAATCGACAGCGTAGCGGCCACCATTCCCAAAGGGGAAACCTCGGTGAGTTTTGATTTAACCACGATCATCTCTGACCCCAACGGCAATATAGATTTTTCTTCCATCACTATAATTACCCAGCCCTTCAGCGGGGCCGTGGCCCGTATTGATGCAACCGGGGTGCTGACCATTGATTACACCGGTATTTCATTTAAAGGCGATGACTGGTTAGAGGTGCAGGTATGCGATTTGGTGGGGGTGTGCACGGTAGAGCGGATTACCATTTATGGCGTGGAAGTTGGCGGGGACAACCCGCCCCTGCGGGTATTCAATGGCGTCTCGCCCAATGGTGACGGGTATAATGACTTCCTCGAGATAGAGAACATTGAGTTCTACCCCAATAATGTGGTGATCATCCTCAATCGCTGGGGGGACAAAATAGCAGAGTTTCAGGGCTATAACAACCAAAATGTGGTGTTTAAGGATGCCAGCCTGCCAAGCGGCACCTATTATTATCATGTCATTCCCGGAGTTGACGGGGTGTCTAAGGTTACCGGTCACTTTTTGCTGAAAAATGACTGACTGCCCCGGGGCTTCATCTAACCCGGAAAATTCATCAGGGTTTTCCGGGTTAATTCAGGTACTGCATACCAGGTGCTTACTCCAGCACAAAAATATTTTTTTCGGCACAAATCCTCTTTAGTTCATCGGGCCAGATAGAAACCGTTACCTCGCCCAGGTGGGCCGTGCGCAGCAGGTACATATAGGTTCGTGACTGGCCGATGCCGCCCCCAATACTCAGGGGTATTTCATCATTTAAAATAGCCTGATGATAGGGGAGTTGCAGAAAATCAAGCTGGCCTGACAGTTCCAGTTGGGCTTTCATGGTTTCTTTGGTTACCCGGATGCCCATAGAGGTAAGCTCGTGCCTGCGCCTGGTTACCGGGTTCCACACCAGGATGTCGCCATTCAGGCCATGCATCAACTGGCCGTTTTTTTCGATGGTGGGGGTAATCCAGTCATCGTAATCGGCTGCCCGCATTTCATGGGGGTAACCGTCTTTCAGCACCCAGCCGATACCTATAATGAAGACGGCCGGGTACTCCTGCAACAGTTTGGTCTCGCGTTGTTTACGGGGCAGGTCGGGGTACATATCCAGGATTTCTTCGGCATGAAAGAATTTCAATTCTTCCGGAAAATCGGCATAGCGGGGGTCATTCAGCTCCGGGAATTGCTCTTTCACCATCAGGCCGGCCCCCCGGATGACCCCCCAGATTTTCTTTACCGTTTCCATCAGGTAATCAAGGTTGCGGTCTGCGTCCGTGATACGTTTTTCCCAGTCCCACTGGTCAACATAACTTGAGTGGTCGTGGTCAAGGAAGTAGTCTTTTCTTACCGCCCGCATGTCGGTATTGATGCCCTGTCCGACAGCGCAGCCGAACTGTTTCAGGGCCATGCGCTTCCATTTAGTGGCTGCCTGCACCACCTGGGCTTCCAGGCGCCTCGGCAGTCCCAGGCCGGCCGGGAAGTCGATCGGGGTACGCGAGCCGTCCCGGTCAAGGTAATCGTTAACGCCACTGTCTTTGGTTACAATCAGCGGCACTTGTACCATTTGCAGGTTCAGGGCTTCGGCCAGCCCTTTTTCGATGTAGTCTTTTATCAGATACAGGGCCTCCATTCTTTTCAGGGGCGGCAGCAGGGCGTGGTAGTCGTCAGGCAAAATTTTGCTTACTTCCTCGTAAGTGCTGATGCCTGGCCCGGCCAGGTCGGATTTTTTATCGTACATGGTTTTGCAGGGGTTTGATTATGTCAACGAATATAATTCCCCCGCAAGGGGGAAACAATGACTTACATCTTGTTTTCGGTTCGCCCCTGGCGGGCTGCCACTGGTGTAATATTTGCCGTTTGACTTTTGCTACCGCTGAAAATAATTCTACTTTAAGGCCAAAATACGATGATGATGAAAAAGTTAAGCTACCTTCTGGTCCTGCATCTCCTTATAACTACCCTGGCACTGGCCCAGGAGGATGCCGCTGATTATGTCAGGGCCAACTACACCAAAAAAGAATACCGGATACCCATGCGCGATGGGGTGAAACTGTACACTATTGTTTATTCCCCCAAAGACCAAAGCCATACATACCCGATGCTGATGAAGCGCACCTGTTACAGCATCCGGCCCTACGGGGAAGACAAGTATGCCAAATCGCTGGGGCCGTCAAAAACCTTAATGGAGGATAAGTATATTTTTGTTTACCAGGATGTGCGCGGCCGCTACATGTCAGAAGGTAAGTTTACCAACATGACCCCCAATATCCCCGGCAATAACAGGCGCAAGAAGCAGGAGGTAGATGAAAGCTCCGACACCTGGGACACCATTGACTGGTTGCTGAAAAATGTAGAAAACAATAATGGCAAAGTAGGGCAGTGGGGTATTTCTTACCCCGGGTTTTACACAGCCGCGGCCTTGCCCGATGCCCATCCGGCCCTGGTGGCCTCTTCACCGCAGGCGCCAATTTCCGATTTCTTTTTTGATGATTTCCATCACATGGGGGCCTACCTGGAAAGCTATACCCTGGCGGTGCCGGTATTTGGTTACCAGAAAGACAGCCTGACGACCCAACCCTGGTACGTGGACCACATGCTGCCGGTGGATAACCAGGGCGCTTACGATTATTACCTGCAGTTGGGGCCGTTGAAAAATGTCAGCCGTTATTATGGTGAGGACAATGAGTTCTGGCAGGAGCTTACCCAACATCCCAATTATGATGAGTTCTGGCAAAAGCGCAACCTTTTACCCCATTTAAAAAATGTTAAACATGCTGTGCTTACCGTAGGTGGCTGGTACGATGCCGAAGACCTCTACGGGCCACTAAATATATTCAAACATATTGAAGCCGATGGCCAGAGCGTGAACAATATGCTGGTCATGGGCCCCTGGAGCCATGGCGACTGGTCGCGGGAGCGGGGCGTGCAGGTGATCAACGATATTTATTTTGGCGACAGCATCTCTACCTTCTATCAAGCGGAAATTGAAAGCGTTTTTTTTAACTACTACCTGAAAGGCGAAGGGGAGATGGCCCTACCCAAAGCCTACTTATTTGATCCGGGGATAAAAAAGTGGCAGAAGTTTGCTGTGTGGCCGCCCGAGGTGCCGTCAACCAGGTTGTATTTTATGGCAGACGGCAGGCTTTCACTCAACCAGCCGGGCGACCCCGGAGCGGTATTCGAATATGTAAGCGATCCACAGAAACCGGTACCTTACCGGGCCACGGTGGCCGGGGTACGGTTTACCCCGCGGCCGTTTATGACCGATGACCAGCGCCATGCTGCCCGCAGGCCCGATGTGCTGTCTTTTCAAACGGATGTGCTGACGGAAGATATCACCCTGGCGGGGGAGATTCTGGCCAAATTAAACGTAGCCATCTCTACTACTGATGCCGATTTTGTGGTAAAACTAATTGACGTTTACCCGCCCGATGCCCAACCCGATAAAACCACCCCCAGGCACGTGGTTATGGGCGGCTATCAGAAACTGGTGCGTAGTGAGGTTTTCCGGGGGCGGTTCCGCAATAGCTTTGTTGAGCCGGAGCCCTTTGTGCCCGGGGAACCAACGGAGGTGCAGTTCCCCTTACAGGATATTCTTTATACCTTTCAAAAAGGCCACCGGATCATGGTCCAGGTTCACAGCACCTGGTTCCCGTATATCGACCGTAACCCGCAGAAGTATGTGGACAATATTTTTACGGCCGGAGAGGAAGATTTTGTCAAATCCACCATTCAGGTATTTGGCAATTCGGTAATTGAGATAGGGGGCGATATACCAATGGAAACCGTTTTGCCAAAAAAGAAATAAACCGCTCATGAGGCCGGCATCAGGCGGTTTTTCCTGAGGTATTGGGTTCTTTGGTGATCTTGGTCCAGTTTATATTACCTTCCCATAGTTCGGGGCCGGCTGTGGTTAGGTCTGGTACCGATGGGTTAATACCGGTAAAAGACGACAAATAGACGAGGCCGCTGAGGGCCATCAGGCTTAACCCGAAAAATTCATATGAATTTTTCGCCCGCAGGGCTGATGAACTGCAAAATAGTGTAAAACAACATGTTATATACAAAATACAGTATGAGCCAAAGATTAAGCATGACCCAAATTTGAGGGTGAAATATTTTGCACTCATCAGGGTTAACCTCCGCTGAGCCGGAGTCTAAGGACCTGATGTAATTAACTGACAAACAATCGTTTGGCAGTTGATTTACATCATTATTCACGATTTTCGTGAATAATCCGGGTTAACCAAAAGGTTCTGCCCCGGGTAAATTATTTGTATGTTCATAGCTTTGCGTGTTTAGCTATGTTATGGATTCCTATTTAGTCTTCAGTGTTCGCAGGTAGTTTACCAGGTGCCACCTTTCTTCTTCGGAGAGGATCAGTTTCCAGCCTACCATAGGCCCACGGCCTTCCGATATCTTCCAGAACAGTTCCCCATCGGTTTGGGCCTGTACTGCTGGCGAGCTGTGATCGGCCGGGGGTGGGGTAAGGGCTTTGCCGGCCGGGCCGTCACCGCGGCCTTTGTCGCCATGGCAAACAACACAGCGGGTTTTGTAAATTGATTTACCCTTATTGATGCTGGCATTGCCCGCATAAGGGTTCTTCAGGTTTTTGGCCGAGGCCGGGGCTACCCATTTAGCCTGGTCGGGGGATAAGAAGCCCATTAAGAAGAAGCCGGCAAAAATTATCGCCACCACAAAGTTTAAAGTTGTTTTTACCTGATACATTTTTTTAAGGTTTAAGATTGATTTTCATCGAACAGCTAACAAGCCCATGTAAAATTAAGTTCTGCAGGGGAATTATTCTGCTTGTATATTGTTTTCATGGTTAACCTCCGCTGAACCGGAGTCCAAGGACCTGATGTAACTAATTGGTGAACAGCCGTTTGGCGGTTAATTTGTCTCATTATTCACGATTCTCGTGAATAAACCGGGTTAAGTTATGCCAAATAATATTTTCTGTGCAACGCTTTCCATTATTCTTCCCGCTTACCCT
>JALSJF010000023.1 GCA_026989505.1 Cyclobacteriaceae bacterium | reverse complement strand
GTGGCCACTTGTTTACCCATGGTATTATAAATGGCTACCCTTACTTTATATTCTTTACCGGCTTGTGGTAACCCGATATTTATATTTACCTGGTTGGTAAACGGGTTGGGGTAGGGGGTTAACACTTCTACTTCATCGGGCAGCAGGTTGGCCAGGGCGTTGTCGCCAAAGTACACTTCAAATTTGGTAACCCCTCCGTGGTCAAACGAATAACTGGCCTGTTCTTTCATGTTAACCACCGAGAAGTGGGTTTTGTCCACCAGATAAATATCGGGGGCGTTAACACCAAAGTAGGAATTATCCCAATAGATTTCAGCGGGAGTTACGCTGGCCTCGGCCGTATAGGTAAAGCGCCATATTTCTTCACTGGCCGTACCCCGGATATCCTTTTTAAAGGAAGGCTGAAAAAATTCGGGATGGCTGAATTCTACCCTAGGTTGACGGGCAAAAGCCGGAGGGTTAATGCGGTCGTACTCGTCAAAACTATATTCGGAGCCCTCTTCCATGCCCACAGCTCCGAGTACCACTTCATACCCATTATCATCCTGATGCAGGAAGCGTACTTCCCAGGAACTTTCCGACAGCGGGTTGTTATTTTCCTGCACTCCTTCTATGCGTCCACCCGAGTTGTTTATTACCGGGAAAACCAAGGTAACATTGTTTGAAGTTGGGTTGTTTACAAACACCCCTTCCCCGGCTGCAATAGTGGTTTGCTCGAAAAAGCTGCCATTGTAGCCTTGCGGGGGCTGGGCTTCGGCATTGGTAATGCCTGAAGCAGACAGTACTTCGCTCCAGAGCACCGTAAAATTATAAGGGTTGCCGATCATATTCCAACCGGGTACCAGAACTTTGGTTACCGGGTTGGCAGAGACCCCGGGCGGGGTTACCCCCTCACCCGACATCACCGCAGCGGAACTGGCAGCCAGGGCAAAATAGCCGGTACCCAGGTCAATATTGGTAAAGCCACTGCCATATTCAGTATAGGTATCGCCCGTACCTCCGGGGTAAGCGAATATCCTGAACTTCGTTTTATCATATGTGCCGCTGGTAATCTCGTCAAATACGGCATTGGCATCTTTATTGGTGAGGTCAAGGGGCACAGCAAGCATGCGGTATTGATTTTGCTGATTGCCTACACCAAAATTGGTGATCGGCAGGCCACCATTATACTGTATGTTGGCGGCAACTTTATTGCCGGAGCCATCCATCACGTTACCCAGGGCATCCGTGGCTGTAAGGTAATAAACAACCCCCAGTTTCTCCGTGGTGGGCAGGGCTCCGCTGATGTCAAAACGCCAGATATCGGTACCGGCATCCTGGGTAAGAGGGATAGTATTGGTAAAGGTATTGCCCCCGGAAGTGGAAATGCCGGAATAATGCAATTCGGCTGCAATAATGCCCGACCTGTCGGTCAGGGTGACTTCCCCGGAGGTAGCGGTGCCGTCAATTATGGTGGTAGGATAAGTTGCGTTGGCGGCAGCAGGCGCATCAAAATCAGCGGCCCCATAGACTAATACCCGGTTGTTGCCATTGTCGGCAACAAAAAGATTTTCCGAGATATCCCAGTCAGCACTAATAGGATAGAATAGCGAACGGCCCGAAATAGAATTATAGTTGCTTGAATTGGAAGTGGCATCTGGTTGGCCCAAAATATAATCCGGGGCCGTGGTATTGTTGGTAGGTACACTGTTATACACTAAGACCCGGTGATTGAAATAATCGGCAATAGCCAGTTTGCCGGTTTTGGATACGCTTACACTTATCGGATAATTAAAACTGGTGGAGTCTGTTCCGGGATCCGTAAGACCAAAGCCGGGCTGGCCAAGTACAAGGTCGGCCGGCACCCCGCTGGTAGAGGGTATGGTATTATATACCAGCACCCGGTTGTTTCTGATATCAGCTACCAGTAATTTACCATCCGGGGTTACGGCTGCACTTATCGGCCGGTACATTTGATCGGCACCACTACCCTGGCCGGAAGAGGTGAAATTGGGCTGGCCTAATACCACATCAGCCGCAACGCCATTAGCGGTAGGTAACTGACTATAAATCAACACCCGGTTATTGCCGCCATCGGTTACAATCAGTTTGGTATTGCCGGCCGGGTCATCATAGGTTGTCACACTGTTGAGGTAGTTACCAAATTGTGTGCTGGAAGTACCCGGGCTAACCGAACTGAAATCAGACTGACCAATAACAAAATTGGCCGGTTCGCCACTCTGCATAGTTGGCGATACCGTCCAGCCTAAAACCCGGCTATTATCGGCAACAAACAGGTAGCCTCCGCCAAATGCTAGCGAATAAGCATTTCCATCGAAAGAAGATGCCGAAGCGCCCGGGCTAATATCGGTGGTAAAATCCGCCTGTCCGAGGACTACATCGGCCGGGGTAGTATTGTTAGTAGGCATTTTAAACCACAGCATTACCCGGGTGCCGTTGGCTACGGCCAACATTCCCTGAATAGCGGAGGCATCACCCAAAAAAGGCAAAACGGCTGTTTGGTAGGGGTTTGGTAAAGTAATATCGGTATAAATCCTGTCGCTGGTAACTGCATCGGGCTGGCCCAGCACCATTCTGGCTTCTTTCATATTACCCAGTTCATTGGGTTCGGTGGTCGCATCAATATGCACATACCGGATTAGCGGTTTGGCGCTGCCATAGGTGGCATCGCCTGTTTGTACCGCCCTGATTCCTATGAGGCCTGCCGCACCCGGGGTAACCGTAGAACCGCTGACGGTGGCATTGCCACTGGCGATTTCAAAACTTACCGGCAGGGAGGAAGAAGCTGTGGCGGCAACACTGAAATTACCATTGGCCAGTAGTTGGTCATTGAGCGGGGAAAAGTCAATGGTTTGGCCGGTAAGCAGGCCGTTCCAGCCGGTAACATTGCCGAAGTCGGATGAGTTAGAGGCCGTAAAATCAGCCCCTCCGGTAGCCGTATTATCTTGCAGGTGAACATACACTGCGCTTACCAGGCAGGTGGCCGGGGCTGAAAGAATAGCCGCTTCGCCTTCGGTGGACGAATTAACCGCCACAGGGTCGTTGATACTGCCATTGAGGTTAAGGGCATCGCTTACGGTTTGGGTAGTACCGGCACCGAGTTTCAGGGTAGTGCCGGCCATCATGGTGAGGGTGTTAAATGCCTGATTGTCATTTAACATGAGGGTACCGGTATTCACCACCGTATTAAAAAATATATTTTTATCTTCTATGCCTGTGCTGCCGTTAAAAGCTGCGAGGTAAAAACGTGTTTCACCTATTAGCCAGTTGTTTTCGGGTTCGGTAAACTGGAAAGTAGAATTTTCGGCATTAAAGGTAGCACTGTTATTAAGGAAGTTATAGAACCGGTAGGTGTTAACGGTTGAACTTCCCCAAAAGGTTTTACTGTCATTGTTCAGGCGGATGTACCTGGACGTGAAATCGTTGCCATTGGTTGTGAAAGTTCCGTTATAAAATTGGGTGTAAAAAGCTTCATAGGGGCCGGTCAAGGTCCATTCGCCCGTTTTACCGCGGAATTCCACCCAGTTCCGGGTAGATAAATTATCAGCCAAAAAAATTGTATTCCCGGCATTGTCGGATTTGAAGATCAATCTCTCGAAATCGCGGGACACCCCGTTGGCCAGGGTAAGTGAGCCGCTAATGGTCAGGGTGTTGTCCCCGTCACCATTATCCGAAATAGAAACCTGCGAGGCGTTGCCTGTCCAGTCCATATTGTTTACCCAGGTAGGGTAGTCTAACGTAAGGGTGCCGTCTGACGGGAAAGAGTTTCCTGTAAAAAAAACATCATCAAGCGGCCCGGGGCTTTCGGTATAGAAGTTATTGCCACCGTCTGCATTCGCCCAGTGGGCTTCAGCATCAGACCAGTTACCGGAGCCGCCTACCCAGAAATAAGTACGGGGAGAAATTGGCACAATATTCCAACCGGTAACGTTACCGTCATCGATAGAGTTTTGGGCGGTGAAAGAAGCCCCCCCCAGGGCATTATTATCTTGCAATACCAAATAGTCGCCAGCCACAACACTGCCTGACTGCAGAATAGTTGCCTGTGCGCCTTCGGTTAACGACTTTATCGTGATAGGGCGTGAACGTTCCCCTGTTGCAGTTAATTGCGTTACGGTTTGGGTACTGCCTGCCTGCAAGTTAATTTCTGCCCCGGGCAAGAGGGTTAAGTTGTTGAAAGTATTGTTGCCATAAACCTGTGTTGAGCCGGCAAACTCAGCATTGTTAAAACTCCAATCATTATAAAGGGTAGCTGAAGTGAAAGATATTGTTGAAGTACCGGGTACTAATATGGCACCACCAGGGCCATCTAAAACAGCCCCAATATATACCCTGGAACTGCCGAGGTTTAATACCGGGTTTAGCGGTCCATTTGGATATAGACTTAAATAATTGTTGATATTTAAAGGAAAACCGCCTGTATTTAGTGTACCGCCTTGCAGGAAAAGCCGGGAGGCTGCCAGGGAGTCAGCCAGGGTCCAGTCCCCGTTGCCCTGAAAAGTTATATTAATATATTCGTAAACAGCGCTGCCGCCAAGGTTAATGGTATTACCGGTGGCCTCGCTATCAAATAGTAACCTTTGCAGGTTAGTTGTAACACCGGAAGCCAGGGTAAGGGAACCGTGGATAGTGAGCTGGTTTTGATAATCACCGCTGATGGCTGCCCCGGAGACAGCCGGGTCCCAGGTCATATTGGTACAGGCTGCAGGGATATCGAGGTTCATAACACCACCATTGGCAATGGGGCTGGAGGTATTAACAATCACATTATCGGCCGGGCCGGGCGGGGTACCGGCCGGCACACTTAAGTCTGCCGAGGAGGCCCAGGAGTTAACATCTGACCAATCGCCTGTGGCAACTTTCCAGAAATAATCAACCGGGGTAATAGCCGTAATATTCCAGCCACTTACATTGCCTTTGTCAATGGCGTTAGTGGCACCAAAAACAGCCCCACCGGTGGCTGAATTATCCTGTAAGATAATATAGTTGGCATCTACCGTGCCTGAGATTTTGGTTATCGTGGCCTGGGTACCCGGTTGGGTTGATAAGATACTTACCGGTAGCGGCCGTGTGCCGTTGGCAGTAAGGTTGCCGGTAATGGTGTAGCTATTGCCGGGTTGCAAATAAAGTTTGCCCCCGGGAAGAATAATCAGGTCATTTTCTATACTCATATTTCCCCAAAACCAGGCTTCGCCTTCAACAATGAAGTCGTACCCGCCGGCATTGCCACTAACACTGCCACCATCGGCCAGGTACATACGGGAGGTACCGGTGTTAACGGTGATGTTAGTGGCATAACCGGCCAACTGATTAAACTTAATATCGGAATTGCCAAGGTCCAGGGCAATGGGGTCGGGACCATCTATACGGAATTCATTGGTCAGCGTAAGCGGCTTGCCGTTGGTGTTGAATGTTCCTTCATAAATATAGAGGGATGAGGCGGCTAAAGAATCAATCAGGTCCCAGGTGCCGCCACCCCGAAACTCGAAGGTGCTGTTATCAAAACGGTTGTCGTTTAAAATAATTTGGTTGCTGCTTTGCGAATCAAAAATAATGCGTTCAACGTTACGGTTTACCCCATTGGCAATGGTCATGCTGCCACCCACGGTAAGGGTGTTGTTACCGGTACCGGCAATAGTAGGGTTAAAGGTGCCATCCGACCATATAAAGTTATTGCATATAGCCGGTTGGTCGAGGGTTACAACGCCACCGGCAGGGAACGAATTGCCGGTAAAGTTAACATTGTCAACCGCACCCGGTGGGTATGGGTGGAACGTGTTGCCCCCATTGGTCGTAGCCCAATGGCTTACATCGCTCCAGTTGCCGGTACCGCCAACCCAATAATAATCTAGCGGGGTAAGCGGGCTGGTGGTGAAATCCCAGCCGGTGTTGCCACCTTCGTCCAGCGCGTTGCTGGCCACCTCATCGTTTGTTACACCATTATCCAGGCTGTTATCCTCCAGAATGAGGAAATCTACGTTTATGGTTGCCCCGCCAGCGGTGTTAATGGCCAGCATAGCCGGTGATCCGGTAGCTGAACTATAAATATCAATCATTTGCGACCGGTTACCAATAGCCGTGAAAGCGTTGGTAATAGTTTGCGTAAGCCCGGCACCAAGTTCAACGGCAATACCCGGGCTGAGGGTGAGGTCAAAAAAGGTGAAGGCGCCCCCGTCAATCTGCGTGTCGTAAAGTAAGTTAACCTTATAAAAGGTTACCGGGGAATTC
>JALSJF010000022.1 GCA_026989505.1 Cyclobacteriaceae bacterium | reverse complement strand
CCATGACGCCCTCCTGTTCCTGTGGCGCAACAACAACGGGCTGAAACTCGATGTGGGGCTGGCCTATAACCAAAACTGGCGTCCTGAGCCCTCATGGCTAAGCCAGAATTTCTATGACCACTCGGTTACCAATAATTATAAAACCATGCAATTTGCCCGGTTTGAAAAAAAATCAGCTACCGGGAACCTGGTGGCCTTAATCCATAATGATGGGCGGCAAGTAGCCTCCGACTCATCCATGGCCTACCGCCAAACCTACGCCCTCATTGCCGACAAGAAATTGGGTGGGGTAAAGCTCAGCTCCGAACTTTATTATCAGGGGGGCAAAAACGGCAACGCCCAAAAAGTTAATGCCTTCCTGGCCAGTTTGTATGCTACCTTTACTACCCGGATTACACCGCTTACTATTGGCGGGGAATACCTTTCCGGTACCAGTAATGCTGCCGCGGCCGATAACAAGGACAACGCATTTGCCCCGCTATACGGCACTAACCACAAGTTTTACGGGCTAATGGACTATTTTTATGTAGGCAACCCACACGACAACAGAGGGCTTGTTGACCTGAACATTAAAACGGCTTTCAGGGTTTCGGATAAAGCCAAACTGATGGCCCAATTGCACCATTTTCTCAGCCCGGTAGAAATACCCGACCCCGCCAATACCAGCCAGGCATTAACCCGCTCGCTGGGTACCGAAATAGATTTGGTTTATTTGGTTCAATTGCATGAGGCGGTAAAGCTACATGTCGGTTATTCGCAGATGTTTGCCACCGGATCATTGGAGGAAATTAAAGGCACAGTTAATGCCAGCGCTATGAATAACTGGGCGTGGCTAATGGTAACATTTAAGCCAACGCTTTTCGAAACCAAAAAAGAAGATAGCCCATAAATATATTACTATGCGACTCTTTTCTTATTTTAAGCCCCCGCCACAATGGATAATTTTTGTTACCCTCCTGGTAGGGGCAATCGTAGGGTTGTCTCTTTATAGTGTTTACGTTTCAAACGCGGTTTCTTATTTATCCGATGACCCCAAGACCTGTGTCAACTGCCATGTAATGATGCCCGAATATGCTACCTGGCGACATAGCTCACATGGCCGGGTTACTACCTGTAACGACTGCCACGTGCCCCACACCAACCCGGTGGCCAAATATGTTTTTAAGGCAAAAGACGGCCTGGGGCATGCCACGGCCTTTACTTTACACTCTGAACCCCAGGTAATTAAAATGAGGCCGGCCGGGCAGGCGGTAGTACAGGAAAACTGCGTACGGTGCCATGCCGGAACAAACCAAAAGGCAAAGGCATTGAATGTTTCGTTTGCAGAAATAAAACACGGGCAGGGAAAACTATGCTGGCAGTGCCACCGCGAAGTGCCCCATGGCAGGGTAAAAGGGTTAACCTCTACCCCCAATGCCCGGGTGCCGGTGCCGGGCAGCCCGGTACCGCAATGGTTAACAGATATATTGAAAAAATAAATTATGCTAACATGAGTACAATCAGACAAACTGCAAAAAGGCGCCCCTGGCTAATGTGGGTGTTATTTATCCTTACGGTTGGTGTGGTTTTTGCCTTAGGCTTACTATCGGCCAGCATTATGGAAAGACGGACAGAAACCCTCTACATGAACCGCCCGAAAGTAAAGATTGAACCCCTTGAGCCAAGGAGTGAAGTGTGGGGCACGAATTACCCCAATCAATATGAGTCCTGGAAATCTACCCAGGATACAAGTTTTATGAGCAAATATAATGGCAATGCCAATATTGATATGCTTGAGCGCTACCCCTCCCTGGTAATTTTGTGGGCTGGTTATGGGTTCTCTAAAGACTATAACCAAAGTAAAGGGCACATGTATGCCATTGATGATATTCTGTTAACATTACGAACAGGCGGGCCAACCAAACCCGATACCGGCCCGATGCCTTCTACGTGTTGGTCTTGCAAAGGTACGGATGTGCCCAGAATGATTGCCAAAGTGGGCCCCGCAGAGTTTTATCGTGGGAAATGGGCAAAATACGGAGGTGAGCAGGTGAACCCGGTAGGATGTGCCGATTGCCACGATGAAAAAACCATGGACTTGAAAATAACCCGCCCAGCCCTGGTTGAAGCCTTCGAAAGGCAAGGAAAAGATATTACCAAAGCGTCCCATCAGGAAAAACGCTCCCTGGTGTGTGCGCAATGCCATGTAGAATATTATTTTGACAAAGAAAACCCTGCCGCTAAGGGTGTTCCGTACCTCACCTTTCCCTGGGACAAAGGCATGGGGGTTGAAGAAATGGAAGCTTACTATGATGCCAAAGGTTTTTCAGACTGGACCCACAAGCTGAGTAAGGCGCCCATGCTCAAAGCCCAGCACCCCGGATACGAATTATATACCCAGGGCATCCATGCCAAACGTGGTGTATCGTGTGCCGATTGCCATATGCCCTACCGGGCCGAAGGCGGGGTAAAGTTTACCGACCATAAAATACAAAGCCCCCTGAACAACATCTCTAATTCTTGCGTGGTTTGTCATCGTGAGAGTGAAAAGGAACTCATCAGCAATGTGTATAGCAATATGGACAAAGTAATTGAAGCCCGAAGTATCCTGGAACATTTGTTGGTTAAATTGCACATTGAAGCTGAGTTTGCCTGGAACAAGGGGGCTACAAAAGACCAGATGGCAGGTGTTTTACAAGATATCAGGCGTGCCCAGTGGCGGTGGGACTATGCTGCTGCCAGTCATGGTGGGGCATTCCACGCCCCGGTTGAAGCCTTGCGTATAATAAGCGCAGGCATCGAAATAGCCCAAAATGGCCGGCTGAAATTAGCCAAGGTGCTTGCCGGGTTAGGCTATAACAAGGAAGTGCCGATGCCCGATATTGCCACCAAGGCTAAAGCCCAGGCCTATATCGGTCTGGATATGGATAAACTCAATGCCGAGAAACAAAATTTTGTTGAGAACATCTTACCGCAATGGATGGAAAAAGCCAGGGCAAGGGAGGATAACTACATTACCCACTCGGTTACAGAAAAGTAACGAAAGCTTGCTTATTCCCCGCGGTCAACGTTTTTCAATAACGCCTCGCGGTCTATCTCCTGCCCGTTGCTGAACAGGCGGTTGATGGCCGTGAGGTTTTCCAGGTCCTGCAAAGGGTTTTTGTCAAGGAGGAGAATGTCTGCTTCAAACCCCGGTTTTATTTGGCCGACAGGCCAGCCAAAAGCCTTGTTGAAGTTCACCGTAGCTGCGGCCAGAACCTCCTCGATGGTCAGGCCGGGTTTGGTATGCAGCAACCTCAGCTCGGTATGTAAGGAGATGCCGGGCATGGTGCCCCAGACATCGGTGGCGCTGCCGGCCAGGTATTTTGCCCCCGCCTGATAATAAGCCGGCTCAATTACCGAGGCTTCATGGGCAATAAGGTTGCTGTAGGCGGCTTGTTCTTCTGCAGGAATAGCATGTTTGCCGGTTACCGGGTCGGCCGGCCGGTTAATGTCAGCCGGGTCAAGGATGGCCGCTACCGGGTCGTGCCAGGGATTTTGCGCCTCGGGCAGGTCGAGGTACGACAAGCTTAGGGTAGGCATAATATAGCTGCCGGAAGCCCCCAGGTTGCGGGCATGGGTTAGCAAGGCCGGGTCATCGGGGGGCAAGGTGGTCAGGTAGTTATAGTACAGCCATTTGGCACTATGCAGGTCATTGGAAAAAGGCTCCCGGGCTACCGCGGCTGCCATAGCGCGCGGGGCAATATCAAGGGAATAGCGGGTAGTGTGCACAAAAGCATCAATACCAATCGCCATACCTTCTTTATACGTAGTGTGCCCCAACTCCCCGATGGTGGCCATCCCCAGCGCTTTGGCATGTTCATAAACCAGCCGGGCCTGCCCGGGCGTAAGCCCATACATCATCAGCAACACTTTAATACCGGCTTTATGCAGGCTGTCAATGGCCGGCAGCAGTTTATCCGTAGGCATAGGCTCTGCAGCCAGGCCTTCAAGCCGGTAAATATCCGGGGCGGGGTTGGCCCGGGCGTAAAAAGGCCCCCTGCGGCCCCCGTCAACCTCAATGATGCTGGTAATGCCCTTGTAAAGATAGGCATTGGCATAAGCCTGGTTGTTTAGCGTAGCAAAGCCATCAACCAGACCAGGCATAATGTATTTGCCGGTGGCATCGATGGTTTTGGCGGCCCGGGGCAGGTCACCGGCTTCATTTAAATTGCCGTAAGCAATAATTTCCCGGCCTTTAAAATAAACATAGGCCGGGGCAATTACCTCGGTAGTGGCCCCGGGGTTAATCAGGGTGGCGCCCGTAATCAGGGTACCAACAGGCCCCTGTTCTTTTTTATCCGTACAGCCGGCCAGCAGCAGCCCGGCCAGTAACAAGGGGTGAAGGGTAAGCTTTATGAAGTTCATAACTGTAGGATCCGCAGCTAAATATAGCCCATGCCCGGGCCAAAACCAACAACTCATTTTTTAGTGGCATGGCCTGAACTTACTGTGTACCAAGGGTTCCCCGAAAAAAGCCAAATACGCGTAAACAGAAATTACCGGAATTCAGGTATACCCTCCCCAGCGCAAAATACCGGCTGGCTCTTGCTTGCCTGTTTCACCGTATCAGGGAAGCGAGCCTAACCAAACAGGCCACGTTGGCCAGGTTTTTGACAAAGGATATTTCAACCCTCCACAACTAAATACCTTTGGCTTATGTACTTGATCAAAAATGTTTGCTTTTGGCAAAAAATACGCATTACAACAAAAAGTAAGGCCTGTTTAATTAAATAGCAGGCCTATATGGGCAAATAATTCTGCGATTCATTACCCAAATAGTTGTGCACCATTTATATTATAGGTATGTTTGAGATAGATTAAAACGTTGAAGGCAATGGCAAACAAAAAAGCAGGGCCCGTAAAAGGTATGAGGAGGATAACGGTTATTGTAATCTGGGTCTGTTTTTTTCACCATATATATGGGCAATCGCCCGATGATAAAATCTTGCTTAACAAGGCAAAAACTGTAGATGGGACTTCTCCAGGGCTGGTATTGAAGGGTGCAGCAACCTATGATTTTTTATACGATGAGGAATATATAAACCCTTATGGGTTTGGCTTTCACGGCTTTGGTGACGGTGGAAGCCGGTTTGCCAACCCGGTCAATTCATATATATCGGGATATTCTGGTGTTGCTTTATTTACTGCCGGAAGCCTCCGGTTACGGATAAACCAGAATGGCAATACAGGCATTGGCAAACGTACCCCTACGGCCAAACTTCATGTAGATGGCAATATTATAGCCGAAGAAATAAAAGTTGAAAATGTAACCGGGGCTGATTTTGTATTTGCTAAAGACTACAACCTAATGCCACTCACCCAAATAGAAGCCTATATAAAAGCCAACCACCACTTACCCGAAGTGCCTTCCGCAACCGAAATGGAAGCCAATGGAGTAGAACTAGGCAAAATGAATATGCTGCTTTTGCAGAAGATAGAAGAGCTGACACTACATGCCATAGCGCAAGAAGAAAGAATTAAAAAATTGGGAGAATTAGTTAAAAAGAATGATTGAAAAAATAAGACATTATTGGGCGATACCAGTGCTATTTCTCTTGAGCACTTGTACTGTGCATAAGGGAACACTTGCTGGAAATAACGCTGGGTATAATGACCGTACGGTAGCCATAGGCTATGGAATAGCAGAAAAAACGACCTTTTTGGGTATAGGAGGGCTGCATAAAGGAGCTATGGTGTTAGAGGCTAAGAAAAATATGTATTTAAACCACCCGTTAAAATATGGGCAGGCTTTTACCAATTATTCGGTTGATTTTGTAAAAATCTACTACCCGTTTGTCACAAATTTAAAAGTAATGGTAAGTGCTGAAATAATTGAAGAATATAAAGACCATAGCAAGGATAAGATAGAAAAAAATATTTTAATTCATCCTATTTATCACAATCCAACTCTTGCCATAGGCGATAGTGTTCAATTAAACATTTCGCCTCCATTTATAAAAGCGGTTGTTAGAAAGATTGAAATAAATAAAGTGACAGTTGCCTATACAAATAATAGAGGAATGCTGGAATTTAGAGGTATTAGTACTAATGAAGCTATAGTATTAAAAGCAAGGTATCAAAAAAATAAACCAAAGAGTAAACCAAAAAATAATAATTCAATCAGTGCTTTTGACCCAGCTCTTAACATAGGCGATACCCTCTTATTAAGCATATCGCCTGTGATTATAAGGGCAATCATTCAAAAAATTGAAC
>JALSJF010000021.1 GCA_026989505.1 Cyclobacteriaceae bacterium | reverse complement strand
TCATTGGCCCTGCGGGCGAAAAATTCCTGTGAATTTTTCGGGCTAAATTGATTGTGGCATATCGTATATCATATCCAGATGGTTTGATGTGCCGTGCAAAGCCTTCAGATAGTTGTTTATTTTGTCCTCATATTCTATACGATAGTCTGCATGCAGTTTTTTGGTGACAAGGGTAATCAGCCGTTTTAAAATCTGCGCAACTTTAGTATCGAAACGGGTAAAGCAGGTGCCAAATAAATCAGGAGTGTGGGAAAAAGGAACTTCCAGCAGATATACCAATAAATCGGCTTCCATTCTTTTGTTGTTTGAAACCCGGGTAAAAACATTGATCCGTTTTATACAGGCGGCCAGCATATTGGCCCATTGCAACTGTTCCGAAAAACCCCGGTAACCTTTAATCATCAGCGCGTTAAGGTCGGCTATTGCTTCTTCATACAAAACCTCCTCGCCCATCTCTTTGTCAATATAATTAACCATTACATAATCCATTACCGACTTCTCCCTGGCTGCCATCTTCAGCACAATTTGCAATAATTCTGCATGGGACAGGTTGGCTATCTCCTCTTTTGTTTCGCGTGATATTCTGGGCATTGTTTCAGGTTTAATAAGTAATCGAATGCTGGTTACCCTATTGGTAACGTTTCAAATATAAAAACAGCAACCCTTATCATCCAACCTTTTTGTGAGTGGTTAACTTGCTTTCAGGGGTTTTCCATAATTTAGCCCTGTTCTATCTCTTCCCGTCATGAAAAAAGCCATTCTGTTGCTCTTTTTTTGCCTGTCTCTCATTACCGGGCGGGCGCAAACCATTACCCCTGCGCAAAAAACTAAAATAGATGCCCTGGCCGCAGCGTTTATGCGCCAACAGCAGGTACCCGGCATGGCCATCAGTATCGCCACCCGCGATAAGCTCCTTTTCTCCAAAGGCTATGGCCTGGCCGATGTTGAACAAAACGTGCCGGTAGTGGCGGGTAAAACAAAGTTCCGCATTGCCAGCATTTCCAAAACCCTGACGGCCGATGCCCTTATGCAACTGGTGGAATCCGGCAAGCTGGACTTAGATGCCCCGGTACAGCACTATGTGCCTTCCTTTCCCGAAAAGCGCTGGCCGCTCACAACCCGCCAGGTAGCCGGCCACCTCGGGGGTATCCGCCATTACCGCGGTAATGAGTTTTTGTCGGCCAAACATTATGACAATGTACGCCAGGGGCTGGCGATATTTAAGGATGACAGCCTGCTGTTTGAGCCGGGCAGCCAATACGCTTATTCCAGCTACGGTTATAACCTGATCAGTGCGGTGATTGAAGGGGCAGCCGGCATGGACTACCTCACCTACATGAAGCTAAATGTGTTTGATAAACTGCAGATGACCAACACCGTACCCGAATACCCCGATGAGATAATTCCTTTTCGCGGGCGGTATTATCAACTGGCCGGGGACAGAATTGTGCATGCCCCGTTTGTTGACAACAGCTATAAATGGGCCGGGGGTGGCTTTTTAAGCACCTCCGAAGACCTGGTGAAGTTTGCCCGCGCCCACCTTGCCCCCGGCTACCTCAGCGGGGCTTCGCTGGCAACCCTGACTACCAGCCAAAAAACCAGCGATGGTACCGAAACCCACTACGGCCTCGGCTGGCGCACCAACACCGACAAACAGGGTTATCACTGGCTCGGGCATACGGGCGGGGCCGTGGGCGGCACCAGTAAATTTATGCTCTTCCCGGAGACAGGGATCATTATTGTGGTGCTGACCAACCTGTCTGCAGCCCGCCTGGGCGACTTTCCCCACCAACTCTTTTGGCTGCTGATGGAATAGTTTTGCCGTATTTTGCCGTATTTTAACCCCTTTATTCATCAACCCTGACTTACAGAATACGTAAATTAGGTGCAGAGAAGGTTAAACAAAAAAACAATTGCCTGATAATCAACATACTATTAACGAGCAACTGCACCGGTATAAGGTGCGCTTTATCAAGAAAAAACTGCTTGAAGGGGTTATCGTATTTGTTGCTACCGCCCTGCTGGTGTACCTTACCGTCAGCAGCGTAGAAGCGGTTGGCCGTTTCAACAGTGGGGTCAGGGCCATGTTGCTGGCCACGTTCCTGCTGGCCAGCGGCTCGGTATTATTTTTGCGGGTAATCCGGCCTTTGTTCCTGCTGTTCCGCTCCGATGAAGCCATTGGCGATGAAGAGGCCGCCCGCCAGATTGGCCATTATTATCCGGCCGTGGGCGACAAGCTGGTTAACTATATTCAGCTTTCGGCCAAACCTTTCAGCCACAACCGCCTGGCCGCAGCCAGCCTGCAGCAGCGCGCCCGGCAGCTTTCCCGTTTTTCTTTCCCCGAAGCGGTAAGTTTTGCGCGTGAAAAACAGTACGCCCTGCGCTACATTATCCCCTTGCTGGGGTTGGTGCTGGCTTTGGTTGCCCTTTTTCCGGCCAGTTTTATCGGCAGCACCCAGCGCATCATTCATTTTGATGAAACCTTTGTGCCCCGGGCGCCTTTTCACTTCGGCCTGCCGCAGGAGCTGATTGCTTTTCGCAATGAAGATTATTTGCTCAGGGTATCGCTTAGCGGAGAAGCCCGGCCACAGGAAGCCTGGTTTGTCACCGGCAACAAAAAAACCAAAATGGTGTATGCCGGTAACGGTAATTTTACCTTATTGTTCGCCAACATCACCGGCAACAAAACCTTTACCATTGAAGCAGCCGGTTTTCATTCGGTCGAAAAAACCTTAAACGTAGTTGACCGTCCCGCCCTCAGCCGGTTTTCGGTAAACCTTGATTATCCGGCTTATTTACGCCTGCCCGATGAAACGTTGCATAACATCGGCAGCTTCGAGGTACCCGAAGGCACCACCGTAACCTGGGATATTGCTACCCGCTTCACGGAAAAATTAGGCGTGTTGTTTGCTGACGACAGTAGTACGGTAAAGCCCGAAAACGACAGCCGGTTCACGTTCAGGCGGCAAATTTTACATGACCAGTCGTATGAATTGCTATTAACCAATAAATTTGGCCAACAACAGGGGGCCATACAATATGAAATAGCCGTTATCAAAGACCAGGCCCCCGAAATAGCGGTTAAAATCCTGCCCGATACCCTGCTCTACCGCTATGTGGTCTTTGCCGGTAACCTGGCCGATGACCATGGCTTGCGGCAACTGCAGTTGCATTACACCAAAAACGGCACCACCAAAGGCCGCCTTAACCTGCCCCTCGATAAAGGCGCCACCACCCAGTCCTTATTTTACCAGTGGGTGTTGGACTCCTTACAACTTGCTGCCGGAGACGAACTGCAGTTTTATCTGCAAGTAACCGATAATGATGCCATTAACCATTATAAAACAACTAAGTCAAAACTATTCTACCTCAAGGTGCCCGATAAGCAGGAAGCCCTGGCTGCCCTGGAGGAACATAAAAGCGCCACCAAAAAAGAAATTACCGATGCCGCAGAGAAGGCCAGAAAGCTTAAGCACGGCATAGATAAACTGGTGGAAGACCTGAAGGGTAAAAAAGAGCTTAGCTGGCAGGAAGAGCAAATGTTGCAAAACCTGATTGAAGAAAAAGAAAAGCTGACCGAAGAAATTGAAAAATTACAGCAGGAAAATAACCTGCTCAACGAACAGCAGAAGAAGTTTAGCCCGCCCAACCCTGAAACGCTGCAAAAACAGGAACAACTGCAGCAACTCCTGGATGAGTTGCTGGACGAGGAAACCAAAAAGCTCTATGATGAGCTGCAAAAATTGCTCGAATCGTACGAAGACACAGAACCGGTGCAGGACTTGCTACAGAAAATCCAAAACAAGGAACTCAACTTAGAACAAGAGCTGGCACGGGCGCTGGAGTACTTTAAACAATTACAGTTTGCGCAAAAACTAGACGAAGCCCGGCAACAATTAGACGAAATTATTGAAGAACAAGAGGCGTTGAGCGAAAAAACCCCGGACAAAGGCAACCCTGCCGATTCGCTGGCAGAAGAACAGGGTAAATTGAACGAAAAGTTCAACGATTTCCAGGAAAAGCTGCGCGAGGCAAAAGAGCTTAACCAGGCGTTGAAGCGGCCCAATCAAATGGCATCTACCTCAGGGGAAGAAAAGGAGGCAGATGAAGCGCAAAAAGAAGCAAAAGAGAATCTTGAAAACAATAATAGGAAAAAATCAAAACAATCTCAACAAAGTGCAACGGAGAAAATGAAACAGGTTGCCGGCAAGATTTCCCGAATGCAACAATCGATGCAGATGGAACAGATGCAGGAAGATCTGGGCAATCTGCAAGCCATTCTCAGCAACCTGATTGAACTTTCCTTTGATCAGGAGCAATTGATGAAAGATTTCCGTCAGGTAAATCAAAGCGATCCGGTATTTATTAGCCTTTCGCAGGAACAATTAGCCCTTAAGGAAGATGCCAGAATTATCAACGACAGCCTGCTGGCCCTTGCTTCACGGGTAATGGCTATTTCTTCGTTTATCACCCGCGAACTGAACGAAATGAACCGCCACATGGAGGGCAGTATTACTGCCATTCGTGAACGGAAAAAATCGGAGGCAGCCGTTAGCCAGCAGTTGACCATGACCTCGGCCAATAACCTGGCCCTGATGCTGGACAATGTGATGCGGCAAATGCAGGAAAACATGGCTGCGGCCATGGGTAAAGGCGAGCAGCAAGGCGAAGAGCAAAGGCCGGGGCTGTCGGAGCTGCAGCAAAAGTTGAATGAACAAATACGTGAATTGGGCCAAAGTGGTAAGTCGGGGCGCGAATTATCTGAAGAATTAGCTAAATTGGCAGCCGAGCAGGAGCGCATACGAAAAGCCTTAGAAGAAGCTGAAAAAAAATATGGGGGCAACGAAGGCGAAACAGATAAGCTGATGCAGCAAATGGAACAAACCGAACTTGACCTGGTAAACAAAAACATTAACCGCCAGACCCTCCTGCGGCAGCAGCAAATCCTTACCCGCTTGTTAGAAGCGGAGAAATCGATGCGCGAACGGGAACTCGATTCGCAACGGGAGGCCAAATCGGCCACCCAATACGAAAAAATACTGCCGAAAAGCTTTGCCGAATATATTCAGCAACGCCAAAAAGAGATTGAACTGTTAAAAACCGTACCGCCACGGTTAAGGCCGTTTTATAAACGGGAAGTAAGCAAATATTTTAACCGGGTAAAACAACAAACTGTTAACATAAGTAATTGATAATCAATTAAATACATGTAAGTTCTCATGAAAAGTATAAATATCCAGATTCCTTCCCTAGCCGACAATATCCGGATTATTGAGAGCTTCATTGATAATGCCAAGGAGAAGTTTAAGCTGAACGATGACATCTACGGCAATATCATGATTTCGGTTACCGAGTCGGTAAACAATGCCATCAAACATGGCAACCGTAATGAGAAAGCCAAAAATGTTTCTATTTCGCTGATGCTGGATGACAGCCAGCTCAAGTTCAGGGTAGCGGACGAGGGCAACGGCTTTGATTACCACAACCTTCCTGACCCTACCGCCCCGGAGAATATTGAGAAGCCCGGAGGCCGGGGGATCTTCCTGATGAAACACCTGGCCGATGAGGTGGTGTTTTCGCATAATGGCAGCGTTGTGGAACTTACCTTTTACATCGACTAAGCCTGCAGCAGTGGCTATTCATTATTTTACCGAAGACATTGACTACCCCCTGCCAACCGCAGCCGTCACCGGCTGGTTAGAGCGCGTCCTGGCCAAAGAAAACGCCCGGGCCAAAGAAATAAATTATATCTTCTGTTCAGATGATTATTTGCTGGCCATGAACCGGCAATACCTCAACCACGATACGTACACCGATATCCTTACCTTTGATAATGCCGATGAACCCGGCAAGCTGGAGGCCGATATCTATATTAGCCTTGACCGGGTAAAAGAAAATGCCGCCACCTTAAACATCAACGTTAACGATGAACTGCAGCGGGTAATGGTTCACGGGCTGTTACACCTGCTGGGTTATACCGATAAGACCGAAGAGGAGAAAAAAGAAATGCGTGAAAAAGAAGACGCTTGCTTATCTTTGCGCTGATTTTCACGGTGGGTTACCCTGTTGTAAAGAAAAGTTTCACGTGAAACATATTTACAAGGTAAAACGTTCCACGTGGAACATCGGTAAATTATGTTCAGGAAATACGATATTATAGTAGTAGGGGCCGGTCATGCCGGATGTGAGGCAGCCGCAGCCGCTGCCAACATGGGTTCGCAGGTGCTGCTGATCACCATGAACATGGCCACC
>JALSJF010000020.1 GCA_026989505.1 Cyclobacteriaceae bacterium | reverse complement strand
AATTTACCTATGGCTGGGGTACCAACATCCGGCCATCTCTGGTGGACAAGTATACCAGCACCGGCCCGGCCTCTGACAATGGCGTGGGCAATACGTTTGAATTTCAGCCCAGTATGGATGTCAACCAACGTCTTGGCCCCAATGTGACAGCCTCCTTAACCGCCAATACCGATTTTGCCGAAACCGAAGTGGACAGCCGGCAAACCAACCTTACCCGGTTTTCGTTGTTTTTTCCGGAAAAGCGCTCCTTCTTTCTTGAGGGGGCCGATATTTTTGAATTCGGCCTCGGTATCAGCCGCAGTGTTATCCCTTTTTACAGCCGCAGGATAGGCCTTTACCAGGGCACCCAGGTACCGGTTATCCTGGGGGGCAAGCTTAACGGGCGGGTGAACAAAACAGCTTTTGGCGGCCTGGTTATGGGTACCGGGGCGGTTACCACACCAGATACCGATATCCCGCGGACACAAATGGGGGTAATCAGGGTAAGGCAAAATATTATGCAGGAGTCGGCCGTGGGCATAATTGGCACCTTTGGCGACCCTACAGGCCGTAGCGGCAGTTACCTGGGCGGGTTTGATTACACCTATCAGACGACCAGTTTCAAGGGCAATAAAAATTTCCTCGTAGGGGCTTCGTTCCTTTATACCGACCGGGAAGACCTGGCCGGTGGTGACCAAAGCGCTTACTCCCTCAAAATAGATTACCCCAATGATTTGTGGGATATTGCCTTTGTGTATGTTCATGTGGGCGATGCCTTCGACCCCTCATTGGGGTTTGTGCCCCGTAAGGCCATGAACAGTTACCGTTTTGGCCTCACCTACGCCCCGCGGCCCGCCTGGCCCTGGCTGCGCCAGATGTTTAACGAGTTGTTTATCTCTTATATCACCAATTTGCAAGGCAAATGGGAATCCTACCGGGTGTTTACGGCCCCTGTCAACTGGCGTTTTGAGAGTGGCGACCGGATAGAGGCTAATTTTGTGCCT
The DNA here is from genome assembly GCA_026989505.1 of Cyclobacteriaceae bacterium. Taxonomy (GTDB): domain Bacteria; phylum Bacteroidota; class Bacteroidia; order Cytophagales; family Cyclobacteriaceae; genus S012-113. Next base: position 5,301 of record JALSJF010000020.1, on the reverse strand, counting down.
ACAGGGGAAAACCTGCCTTATGATTTTGCGATAGCCGATGGCGTGGTAATCCCGGCCGGGGCCTATCATTACCTCCGCTACCGGTTAGAGGCAGGCTTTGCCGCCAAGCGCAAGCTCAATGGCCAGCTTACCTGGTGGTTTGGCAGTTTTTATGATGGTAGCCTTGACACGTATGAGCTGGAATTAAACTGGAACCCGCTGAAAATACTCACCTTCGAGTTTTCCGGCATCCGTAACATAGGCTACCTGCCCTGGGGCCACTTTGACCAACTCCTGGTAGGTGGCCGGGTGCGCTTCAACATCACCCCCGATTTACAACTGAATAGTTTCGTGCAATACGACACCGACTCCAGATCGGCAGGCCTGAACGCACGGTTGCATTACATCTTTTTACCGTTGGGCGATCTGTACATCGTGTATAACCACAACACCATTCAGGATATGAATGAAAACTGGCAGTTGCACAGCAGCCAGTTGATTGTTAAGGTACGCTATACCTTCCGGCTGTAACCGGGAAACCAGGTAAATTCCAATAAATCCCGGGCAGCCGGACGACACTCGTGTAATTCGTATTGCTGCGTAATAAAATATAGCCGAATATTGCCTTCATGGAGCAACAGCGGTTAAATGGCGAAGAAGCCCTGGCCCGGGCGGCAGCCAGGCAGGGCCTGACCCTCGCTACCGGCTATCCGGGCTCGCCTGCAGGCGGTATTATCCGTATCTTGTCGGGGCTGGGCACCACCACAGAAGTACATTGGAGCACCAATGAGAAGGTGGCGGTGGAAAAGGCCTTAGGCGTAGCCATCAACGGCAAAAAGGCCCTGGTATGCGTTAAAGGCGTGGGGCTCAATGCTATGCTCGACCCACTGACGGTGGCCAACCTAACCCCGCTTACCGGGGCGCTGGTGATTGTGGTGGGCGATGACCCGGGCGGGTACGGGTCGCAAAACGACCAGGACAGCCGGCTGCTGGGCCGGTTTCTTAACCTGCCGTGGCTTGAACCGGCCGACCCGCAAGCCGGCTACCACCTGATGCAACTGGCCTTTGGCTTATCCCACGCCTATGGGCTGCCGGTATTTCTCAGGATAACCAGAAGCTATGCCCGGCAACATGCCCTGGTCAACGAAGGCCTTGCCGTACCACGGATAAAGCCTTACCCCCTGCTGAAATTGGTGGCACCCCGGTTCGTCCCTTGTCCGGCCAATGCAGTGGCCAAAAACCAGGAACTCAAGGAGCGTATGCAGGCCCTGGCCGGCCAACTGAGCACCCTGGACGTCAACCGGCAATCCTGGGCAGAAGGCACCACCGGGCTGGTTGTTTGCGGCCACCTGATCAGCAAACTCAAGCAAGTAATAGCCCTGCAGCAACTGGCGCAAGAAGCCCCGCTCCTGCTCATGCAAAGTATCCATCCCCTGCCCGTTGATCAAATAGCCGGTTTTCTGACCGGCCTGGAAAAAGTTATCGTGCTGGAAGAAAACACTGCGGTCATCGGTCACGAACTCATGGCCATAGCAGCCAAACACCGGCTGCAACTTAACTGGCAGTTGGCTGCCCGGCCGGGAGAAATATTCCGCTGGCAACTGGCCGCTATTTTAAGCAAGGCCTTTCCGGGGTTAACCATCAACCCCGCCATTGCCGGGCCCGTAGAGGAAAAGCCGGTAATGAAAAATAACTGTCTTGATTGCCGTTATGATGAAGTTCTCGATTTGTTTGATGCCTGCGCTGCCGACCGGGGGGCAACCTGCCATTATTATGGTGACCCCGGCTGCCTGGTCATAGTCAGCGACAGGCTGTACGGCAAATTTGCCCTGGGTGGCTCGGTAGCCACGGCCTTTGGGGCAGCCAAAGCCAGCCCGGAAATAATCAACATAGCTTTTATTGGCGATTCCGGCTTTTTTCACAGTGCCCTGCCGGCCATCGTGGATGCCGCCTGGCAGGGGGCGGAATTACCTGTTGTGCTGCTGAACAATAATGCCGCCCTGACTACCGGTGGCCAGGAACACCCCGGGGTAGCCAACGGCCGTGGTGCCCCGTTAAGTTATGAGGCTATTTTGTCACCCTGCGGAGTGGCACAATACCGGTGTGTTAACCTGGATCAGGACAGGGATACGTTACGGGCGGCCATCGCCTGGCTTATGGGTGGTACCGGGTTACGTTTTTTGCAGCTTGATATCACGGGTAAGGCCTAATACGCCCGTTTAAAATGGGTGCCTTCGCCAAAGCGGAAGCGGGCAAAAAAGCCCCAGTTAGAGGCGCTGAAACCTTCGTTGTTGGTCAACATAACCCGGGGCCGCCAGTCGAGGCCAACCGTCAGCGGAAATTCAAACGAGTATTCGGCCCCGAAGTCACCGGCCACACCAATATTGGCATTAGCGCCAAAGAAAACCTCCGGACCAACACCGGGGTAAAATTTCAAGCCCTCAGGGCCATCGTTCAGCACAAACATCCAATCGAAATAGCCGCCTAAACCAAAATCATTGCCGGCTATGCCGTAACCGCCAAAATAGGCTGCCAGGTGAAGGCGCGGGGCTTTAAAAGGAATGGTGGCATCTAGGGCAAAGTCATTGAAACCGGTACGAATACCTACTTCCCAGTTGGATTGGGCGGACAGGCTGTGCCCGCTGAATAAAATTATAACAAGAGCAAAAGCGCTAAAAAAGGCTGTTTTCTTCATTACTATCTTAAGGTAATTGATACTTATTCTATATAAAATAAACCTACGGCAAACATAACAAGAATAGTTTTATGCCAGCACTTTCTTCATCAAATTGGTGCGGGTAATGGCCGAGGCCGTAAGCAAACCGCTGGCCATGGCCCCCATTACCCCGGCCGTAGAAATATCCTGGCCGGTAAGGTACAAGTTTTTTATTCCGGTGTGCGGGCGCAACAATTTACTGGCAAACCGGGCCGGGGAATGTTCCAGGCCATAAATCTCCCCGTGGTCGTAGTTAACAAACCGCCTGGTAGAAAGCGGGGTGCTTAATTCGTAGTAGTCCACCTTCCCCCGCGTTTGCGGCTCCAGTTCGTAAAGTTTGGCCAGCAATCTGCGGGCAAGGCTTTCCTTTAAGGCTTCATAGGCCTTGCCCCGTTTCTTCCATTCGGTATTTTCCCATTTTTCAAACACCTCATAGGGCATAATGGTAATGATATCGATGGTACTTTTGCCCGGGTAACGGTTGCTCCAGTCGGGGTCTTTGGCGGCCGGAAAGGAGATATATACCAGGGGCAACTCCGCCTTAATATCAGCGGTAAAACGGGCAATGTTATCATCGTGGCTGCCGGTGGCCGGATAGACCCAATAATTGGCCCTGGGAAGGTTAAGTTCTTCCGGGCTGCCGTTAAGACCAATATACAGGCAGCAATGCGCAGCCGAGGGGTTAACTTGTTGCAGGCCGGCCAGCACCTTGCGGGTGTAAGCCAGGTCAGCCGGCAGCAGTTTAACCGCGGTATTTCTGATGCCGATACTGCTGACAATGGTATTGGCGGCAAACGTACGCCCGTCAGCCATGCGTACGCCCACGGCTTTTCCCGCTCTGACTATAACCTCTTCTACCCCGGCATTGATCAGCACCGCGCCCCCGGCCGCGGCAATAACGGCAGCTATATGGGTGGCAATTTGCGCGGAACCGCCTACCGGAAAATAGCCCCCGTTGAAATAGTGTTTTACCAGAATGGCATGCATCACAAAACTGCTGGCAGCCGGGGGCAGGCCGTAATCGCCATACTGGGCGGTGAGCACTTTAATCAATTCCTGGTTGCCGGTCAGGCGGCTGAGTACCTCCAGGGTAGTTTGCCGGGCAAATTTGTTAAACTTCTGCCGCATCAGCCCCCCGACAAGTTTACTGGCAAGGGGCGGCAGGGCCTTCTCCATGAAATACCCCCGGTTAGCCTTTACGGCCTCATTTATCAGGTTAAAATACCTGTCGATTGCCTCCTTGTCATGCGGAAAATACACTTTCAGTTGCTTGCGTAAATTACCGGCCCCTTTGGGGAAATCGTAGATGGTATCGCCAATCACCACCCGGTCATAGACTTCGCCCATATCGGCCCACTGCAACATGCTGCCGGTAACATAGTCGGCCAGTCTGCGGGCAAAGCTGTTCTGGCGCCCCATATCCCCGATATAGTGCACCCCCACATCCCATTCGTAACCGGGCCGCTTAAACACATGGGTAAAGCCCCCGGCTGTGTAATGGCGTTCGAGCACCAACACTTTTTTACCTTCTCTGGCCAGTAAGGCAGCCGTGGTTAAACCGCCCGGCCCGGAGCCGATAACAATGACATCATAGGCTGCGGCCAATTGCGGGTTTTGTTTATAGGATTGGATCATACAGCTATTTGCTACGCTACTGGCATAAAGTTACCATAACCGGATGATAGTTTAACCCCAATGACAATAAGATTTTGACCGGATATTATAAAATTTTTCTTAGCTTTAGGCTTATATAACCTGGTTGTTTAATGATGAAACTCCTTTGGGCCTATTTCAGGCAGAACTATATTATTTATGGCCTGGCCGGCTTGTACCTGTTGGCCCTGGTGTTAAACAACCTGGGCCTGGATATCTGGCTCCCCTCCTGCCTGGTTACCTACTTTACCGGCTATGAATGCCTGGGCTGCGGCCTTAACCGGGCGGCTATGGCGCTCCTCTCCGGTGATATTGAAGCCGCCCTGGTGTATAACCCGTTAATTTTCCTGTACCTGCTGCCGGGCCTGGCCTGGGCCGGGTACGATTTTTATAAATTTAACCTCAACTATAACCTGCAAACCAATGAAAAACATTGATGAAATTTTAACCTACGGTTACGACTTTAAAATGGGCAAATACCTTGGCGATGGCTGGGAGTACTTTAAGAAAGGGGCCGGTAATTATATCGGCTTTACGGTGGTATTCTTTGTTTTGGTGTTAATCATCTCGATGATCCCGTTTATTAATTTGTTCACTACCATACTCGAGTACGTCTTACTGGCCGGGGTCTTTATCTATACCCGTAACATGCTTAACGGCCGGGGTGAGTTCGGTGATTTTTTTCAGGGCTTCAACCACTTCGGGCAGATTTTACTGTTCCTGCTGGTACTGCTGGCATTGGTATTGCCCTTTATCATCGTATTCATCCTCTTTTTGCTACCGGAAGGGTTTATAGAAACCATTACCAGCGCCCAAACAAACCCGCAATACCTTATAGAAGACTTGCAGGCCATGTTTGTTGATATGAACCTGGGCATGATGGCCATCGTTTATTTTGTCTTCCTGTTCTACCTGATTTATTTATATACCTCATATTCCCTGGCCCTGGTTAT